>JAPLKK010000150.1 GCA_026388115.1 Elusimicrobiota bacterium
CGCTGCCGGCGCCGGGGGCCGCCGTCGCGGACGGGGCCCGCTTGCGCCGCCACGCCCACAGCCCGGTGGCCGCGAGCACGAGGACGCCCGCCGCGCCGCCGCGCAGCCACGCGCGCTTGCGGGCGCGCTCCTCCTCGATGGCCTTCACCCTGGACTCGTAGGATTCCTCGTCCTCCTGGATGATGGAGCGCAGCTTCAGGCGGAAGTCGTGCATGTCTTCGCCGAAATGGAAGCGCCCGATGGCCACGCCGAGCTTGTCGGGCCTGACGTTTTTCAAGCCTCCGGCGAAGATCTCCTCGAGATCCATCGTCTCCTGCTCCTTCTTCAGCGCGACGAAGAACTGGAACTGCTCGTTGAAGCGGCTTTGCGCCTCGAGCAGCACGCGGCGGAGCGCGTTGCGCTCGCCGTCGATAGGAGAAAGGTCGGAGAGCTTCGCGTACCGGCTCTTCAGCCTCTCCAGCTGCTTCATGGGCTCGAGCAGGTCCTCCGAGGTCCGGCGCAAGGAGTCCATGAGCGCCTCGACCGTCGGGGGGGTCCCGCTGGAAGGGGAGACGGAAGCGGAGGCGGCGCCGTGCGCCTGGGCGTTAACGCGCAGGTCCTCCACGGTGATGTGTGCGGCGCGCCGGACGGCCTTGGCGTCGTCGGTCAGCTCGTCGGCGCGCGCCCCAACCGCCGCCAGCAGGGCGGCAAGGACGACTGTGAACGTCATGGTTGAAAGTGTAAAAGGAGGGTAACGCGATGTCAATGCCACTGATTGACGCTTCTCTTTCATATATAATCCTTCGGACATGACGATCCGGACGAAGCTGGCCTTGCTCGTGTCGGGGCTTGTCGCCGCCACGGTCGCCGTCGGCGGCGTGATCCAGTTCGCCGGCGAAAGACGCGCCAGGTTCGCCGAGGCCCACGCGGCCCTGGAGGCGTCGGCGTCGCGCCTGGCGGCGTTGTCCGACGCGGCACTGCCCGCCAACGACCTTGCGCGGCTGGATTCCGCCGCCGACGCGTCCTTCAACTCGGAGCACCTGCTCTTCGGCGCGCTCGTGCGCTCCGACGGCAAGACCCTTTGGCGCCGCACGCGCGCCGGCTATTCCGAGCCGCTCAACGAGGAGGCGGTGCGCGGGGCGCTGGCCGCCGGCCATCCCTGGCGCTCGGACGAGTCGTCCGGAGGCCGGCCGTCGGTCGAATGGACGGTGCCCATCATCGCGCGCTCGGAGGCGGCGACGGGGGCGACCGGGACGCGCCCGCTGCCCGTGGTCCTTCGCGCGGGCTTCGACGCGGAGGAGGTCCGGGCCTCGGCCGCAGCGGCGGCGGCGCCGGCGATGAAGCGGCTCCTCCTCGCGGGCCTGGCCGGCATCGCCCTGGGCCTGCTGGGCGCGGCGTGGCTCTCCTCCAACATCACCCGCACCATCCGCAAGCTCATGCTGGGAGCGCAGGAGATGGGCGCGGGGCATTTCTCGGTGCGCGTGATGACGCGGCGCGGCGACGAGCTCGGCGAGCTGACCGACGAGTTCAACGTCATGGGCCACCGCCTGGCGGAGCTGGAGGCCCTCAAGGACAGCTTCCTCGCCAAGATCACCCACGACCTGAGGAGCCCGCTGGCCGCCATCGTCTGCTACGCGGACGTGATGCAGATGGGGACGCAAGGGCCGCTCACCGAAAAGCAGGAGCAGTCGCTCAAGCTGATCTCCGAGAGCGGCAACGACCTCGCCGCCCTCATCAACAACATCCTCGACATGACCAAGCTCGAGGCGGGCAAGATGTCGTTCTTGCCCGCGGAGGTGGAGCTGCGCCCCGCCGCCCAGCAGGTCGTGGACCTGCAACAGGTCAAGGCGAGCGAGTACGGCGTGACCCTCGACGCCTCGGGCGTCCCCGACGGGACCGTCTTGTGGGCCGACGAGCAGGCGCTCAACCGCGTGCTGTCCAACCTCGTCTCCAATTCCCTGAAGTTCACGCCCAAAGGCGGGCGGGTGAGCGTCACGTGGCAGAAGGCCGACACCGGCGAGGACGTCATCGCGGTGAAGGACACCGGCATCGGCATCCCGCAGGACAAGATCGCGACGCTGTTCCAGAAGTTCTCGCAGGTCGAGGAGACGATGCACAAGGTCCGCTTCGCGCGCGGCACGGGGCTCGGCCTCGCCATCTGCCGCGAGATCGCCGAGGGTCACGGCGGGCGCATCTGGGTCGAAAGCGAGTATCAGCAGGGCTCGACCTTCTACATCACTTTTCCCAAGAAGCCCGCCGGAGCTCCCGCCAAGGCGGCGGCCGGCGCGGGGCACGCGGCATGATCCTCGTCGTGGAGGACCCGCGCGAGTACGGACGCCTGCTCGAATCGGCGCTGCAGGGGCTGGGCTTCCCCCTGCGCTCCGCCGGCGGCACCTCCGAGGCGCTGCGGGCGGCGCTCGAGAAGAAGCCCCGGCTGGTGGTGGCGGACGCGGCGCTGCCGGACGCGAGCGGCTTCGAGCTGTGCCGCGTCCTGCGCCAGCGCCCGGAGCTGGCCGGCGTCCGCGTCCTCGTGGTCTGCGGGACGCACAACCCCGAGCAAGCCCAGCTCAGCAAGGAGGGCTTCGCGCCCGACGCCGTCCTCAGCAAGCCCTTCCGCGTGGCCGACCTGCACGCCGCGGTCAAGCGCCTGCTGGCCTAGCACTGTACTGACAACGAAACGCCGTTCTCCCGCTCCCGCCGAAGACTGTCACACCGGGTCAGATGCCGTCAGGATTGTTCCCTGCACTCCGTTTAAACGGAGTGCAGGGAACACCCCGAACTGCTGAGGTCGACTCTCAGTTCGAATCCAGTCCCGCAGCCGTTTTGGCGTTGATGGAGCCGGATACCCTCCCGAGGGAGGTTAGCGGCGTTTGGTGGCGAGCCAGATGGTGTGCTGGTCGCCGGTGCCGGTGTGGATGCGGACCTCTTCGGCAGATCGGAAGAGCGTCGGGTAGACATAGGAAGCCGCCAGCCCGTCATCGGAATAGAGCCAATCGTTGGACGCCCGCGTCAGCCCCCTGGGCCCGTTGTCAACGTCCAGCAGTATCCCGTCAAAGCTCGCAAATCCGCTCCGGAGGCTCATCGCCACGTCCTCGATGCGCACGGTGACGCGCGCATCCGACAGGGGATGGCCGGCGAGGTGAGCCAGCGGGCCGCGGTTCCATTCGACCACGGCCGCGATGAGTTCGGACACGATGACGCGGGCGCGAGGCCCCAGGCCCTTGAGCGCCGCCGCCAGGGTGAAGCCCATGCCCAGCCCGCCGATCAGGACGGTGGCATCAGGGATGGCGCTGATGCGCGCGCAGACAAGCTCGCCCAGCGCGTCCTCCGACGCGTGCGCAGCATTGGTCATGAGTTCGGTATCGTGGACCTGCAGCGTGAACTCGCCGCCCCGCCTGGATAGGCGCACGGCCCCGCCGCTGCCGGGGATTCGGGCGCACCGAAAAGCATCCTCTTCTTCCATGATATCTTCGTTTCGCGCCGCTTCGATGGGTCGCGACCTCTCCCCCGAAAACCAGGCCAATCATATCAATAGCAGCAATTAAACGCACTTTCGGCCAGAAAAGATAGGATGAACGAGCCAGCACCCACCGCAGTTATTTAGGATTCGCGGGTTACTCCCGGGCGGGAGCCTATCCGCAAAATAATACGAAGGTGCTGGCTCGTGAACAATTGTAACACAGTCGTCGGCCTGGACGTCCACAAGAAGACAATCCTGGCGGCAGTCCTGCCGTCGCGATCAGAGACCGTGGCAGAAACGGCAAGCATCGAGAATTGCCCTGCGGCGGTAGAAAGACTGATCAATCGTATCGCCGCGAGAGGCCCCGTGGAGTTCGTCTACGAGGCCGGCCCATGCGGCTATGAGACGCAACGTCAGATTACGGCACTGGGCCACAAATGCGTGGTAATCGCTCCCAGTTTAACCCCGGTGCGTCCCGGCGATCGCGTAAAAACGGATCGGCGGGATGCCGAGAAGTTGGCGCGATATCACCGCGCCGGCGAACTGACCGAGATACGTGTTCCCACGCGGGAAAAAGAAGCGGATCGGGATCTGCCGCGGGCTCGCGAGGATGCGCTGGAAGACAGACTACGAGCTCGGCATCGGCTGTCGAAATTCCTTCTGCGGCAAGGACGCGTGCATCGGGAGACGAAATCCTGGGGGGTGACGCATCGGGCCTGGTTGAAAGCCCAACGTTTCGAGTGGATAACGTTGCAGCAAAGCTTCGAGGCTCACTTGCGCGCGGTCGAGGAGGTGGAGGCTCGTCTTGCAATTCTCGACCAGCAGATGCAGGACTTGGCTCAGAAGGAGCCCTACCGGACGCCGGTGCGGTATCTGCGGTGCTTCAAGGGGATCGATACCGTCAGTGCTCTGACGCTGCTCGTTGAGGCGCAAGACTTCGCGCGATTCAAGAAGGCCCGTGAGTTCATGAGTTTTACCGGTCTGGTCGGCTCGGAGCACAGTTCTGCTGAGAAGATAAGGCGCGGAGGCATTACCAAAGTGGGCAACGCCCACATTCGGCGGATCTTGGTTGAATCAGCTTGGAGCAACCGGTATCGCAATGTGGTGCGCCGAGAACTCACGAATCGTCGAATAGGCTGCCCGCAGGAAATTATCGGTATCGCCAGGAAAGCGCAAACGCGGCTGCATCGAAAATTCTGGCGACTGACCAGCCGCGGCAAACTACAGCAGGTTGCGGTTGTCGCAGTAGCCCGTGAACTGGCGGGCTTCATTTGGTCGATGGCGCAATATTTTCCAAAGGAGGCGGCGGCTTAAACCCGAACATGCCCCTTGGAGAGTCCTGGTCCTGGAAGCGGAGCAACGGCAAGGAGAATCCTCGCTCGAACTTTGTGCAGTGCAAGGATGAGAGTCCGGCATGACGCACGCTAAAAGATCGAGGCAGCTCCCGACGAATCACAATCATGCGTCCCTGCGCGCCTCGCGGCGAGTAACACGCGAATATCAGTTTGATTCACCGTCGAGAACCGCTTCGCTTCCGGGTCCAGGGCTCTCCAGGGATAGGCCAGAGAAATGATCGACGCGGCTGCGATGGGCTTGAATGGCTCGTTCATATCAGTTCGAAAGTCGTCTAAGAAGGGCACCCAAAGCGGATGTTGGGCCATGTCTTGTTGTTATCTTTCAGCGGCATCCAACAGCAACTGATAGAACTTGTCTGGCATGTCAGCCATCGGAACATGGGATGATGGCAACTCGAGATAGGTCCAGCCTTGTTTCGCGGCGGCGATCTTTTGCTTAGCGATACGGGTAACATCGATGAATTCGCTTTTTGTACAGAGGACGTAGGTCTTCGACAACGCTTGTATCTTCGCTGCGTCAAACTGCAGTCTCTCCACATATGGCGCAGATGGCTCCGGCAGCAACGACCGATTGATAGAGGAGGCGGATAAACCCAAATCGAGGATGTCGTACAGCGATTGTCCAGGATCCGGCAATGCGGCATCGACATAGACAAGGCGGCGAATCCTGTCCCCCTGTCTGGCTGCAACACCGGTAATGATCATCCCGCCGTAACTGTGGCCGACCAAGATCACGTCCTTGAGATCATCTCCGGCGATCAGCGCACAGATTTGTTCGATATCCCCAGTCAGAGTGCTGCTCTGTTCGTCCTTGAGTGTCGGCGCAAAAGCGCGGTGGTGATGTGTTGTGAGCGCAGAAACGCTTCCATCCCAGATCTTGCCGCCCAAACGGCCCCCGGAAGGATGATCATTCCTCTTCGCAAGTCTATTCCAGGTCTCCGCAGACATATTGCCGCCATGAACTAGAACATAATCGGCCACTTAGAGCGCCCTCCATTCCGTCACGGCCATTATACACGACGGGCCACGTCAGTGTATCGGGGGCCTCGATGGTTGCCAGGAACGTTCGAAACGCGTCTAAGACGGGCGGCTTCTGGCCCTAGGTACTAGCCCAGGTAGCGGAAGCCTTTCCCGGGGACGCTCTGCAGGCGCAGGGCGAGGTCGGGACCGACCTTCTTGCGCAGGTTGTGGATGTGGGTGTCCACGACGTTGTCCACGGCCACGGTCTTCCAGAGGTTGGACAGGATGTACTTGCGCGTCAGCACCTGCGGCCGCGCCCGCACGAGGAAGAAGAGCAGCTCGAACTCCTTGACGGTAAGGTCGCTGAGCACCTGCCCCTTGAACTTGACGAGGTGGGACTTGAGATCGATGGAGAGGTCGCCTGCCTCGATGACGTCCGATTCGCCGGCGTCGAGCTTGAGCCGGCGCACCAGCGCCCCCACCCACATCAGCACTTCGCGCGGCGGGACGGGCTTGACGAGATACTGGTCCGCCCCGGCGGCGAACCCCTCGCCCTTGTCGCCCATGGCGCCCTTGCCGGTCAGCATGATGACCGGCAGGGGGCCCAGGCTCTTGTTGGCGCGGATCTCCTTGCACAGGTCGATGCCCGAGCCGTCGGGGAGCTCCACATCGAGCACGGCCAGCGCCGGCTTGGCGGAGCGGAGCAGATGCCGCGCCACGTCGATGCGGTCCGCCTCGGCCACGAGATAGCCCGCGTTGGAGAGGGCCTCGCGCATAGGAACGCGGACGCCGGGATCGTCTTCGACGAGGAGGATGGTGGCTTGGTCGTTCGTCATCTGCCGCGACATGACGTCGCAGCTAGAATCCTACCCAATTGGAGCCGCATGCATCAACGCCTGTCGCACCGCGCGCACTCCGGCGAGCTTGTCGACGGTGCGCCGCACGTTCGCCTGGCTGAGGGCCCGGCGGGTGACGGAGTCGAGATAGGAGGCCGTGACGACGACGACCTGGATGCGCCGCGTCACCTCGCTGCGCGCGAGGGCTCTGACCATCTTCGCCGGAAAGCGCGTCCTCGATCAGGTTCCGGAAGCCGGGGTCGTCGTCGATCACGAGCACTCTTTTGCGCGCCACATGCCCTCCTAGTGGAACACGACCCGCGCGGCCTCGATCGGCCCGCCCTGCTGGGTGGCGCCCAGCGCGGACTCGGGGTGGAAGGCCCGGCCCGGCCGCTCGGTGTCTGGCGCCGGGGGGAAGATCGCCCGATTGGCGGGCGCGTCGCGGAAGTCCGAGACGTGGTCCGGCACGTCGGCGAAGTCCACCGCCGCCGGAGTCGTGCCGAACATGTAAGCGCGGCCTTCGGGAGTCTGCGGCATCAGAAGCATGAAGGCGGCCAGGCTCGCGGCGGCGAGGGTGGCGGCTCCGAACCAGAAGACGGCGTTGGGAGCGCGCAGGGCCCACCAGGAAGACTTCTCGGCCGCGGCCTTCGCAGACTCGAGCGGCTCGGCCGGCAGGTCCTGCTCGTCCCGCACCTCGGACGCTTTCAACTCCTCGATGATGGCGGCAAGGTCGCGAAGCGGTTCGGTGTGGTATTCCATCCGTTCGTCAAAGAGGCTGATCAGCTTGGTCATATCTAATGAATAACAGAAGTTGCCCGACCGTCTCCACTGGAGAATTATTTAAGAAAATACTGTCGGCAGGAACAGGCTTATTTCGATACGCGGGGCCCGGCCTAAACGCCCAGCAATTCGCTGATTTGGAGCGTCAAGAGGTTCCAGTTGATAGGCTTGGGATGGATCCGTCGCTTGGGGGTGCTCGGAAACCACTGCTTGAGCTGGGCTTCCGGCATCCCGCTCATGATGATGACGGGCACCTCGGCAAGCTCCTCTTGGCCCTGGAGGCTTTGCAGCAGCATCGGCGCGCCCCCCGCCGGCATCTGGACGTCGGTGATGACGAGATCCGGCGGATGCGCACGGGCTTCGATGACGGCGCTGTGCGCGTCCGCCGCCTCGACAGCCTCATGGCCGCGCGAGGCGACCCACATGGCGAGGCCGCTTCGAAGGGGGACGTCGTCGTCGATGATCAGTATCCTCGCCATTGAGGTAGCGTGCCAGGTTAGAACCAGGCACGCACTTATAGCAACACAATCTTACGCCATGTCAGCTTCGGTTCGCAACTGATATGGACGAGCTCCGTCAACTGCGTCGTTGCTGATTAGCGGGCTGTCTCTGGAAGATCCTGGACCCGAAGGCGAAGCTGATCTCGACGGTCGATCATACTGATATTCGCGGGTTGCGCGTTCTGAGGTGCGCAGAGCCGCATGATGTTCGTTCGTCGGGAGCTGCCTCGATCTAGTGGCGTGCGTGGCGGCAGTGCCGCTGCACATAGTTGCGACGAGGGTTCTCCGTGCCGTTGCCTCGCCTCCGGGACCAGGATCTTCCAGTTCGTTCAAGTTGACCTACGCTTGCGGCACCGTTTGTCCGATCGCCCACACGAAGCCGGCCAACTCGCGTGCAACCGACACGACGACAACCTGCCGAAGCTTTCCGCGGCCGACGAGCTTGCGGAACTTGCGCGTCAACCGCTCCTGCGCGCGCCGTGCAATCGTCAGCGCCTCTGGCGCGCAGGCCTCCCGCCGCCTGGCAAGCACCGGCCCAGTTGCTGTTCCTCGGCTGTAGTTCCAAGCCGCCTCGACTAGCACCCGTCGCAAGTGCGCATTGCCGACTTTCGTGATGTGCCCTCGCCGCACGCTATTGCCCGAACTGTTCTCGCGGCTGACCAAACCCGTAAAGCCCATGAACTGCCGGACTTTTGGAAAGCGCCGAAAATCCTGGACCTCCACGGCCAAGGTCAGCGCGCTCAATGTATCGATGCCCTTTAAACATCGCAACCGGCTGACGATATCT
>JAPLKK010000069.1:0-10524 GCA_026388115.1 Elusimicrobiota bacterium
CGGCCGCAGCCTCGCGCTCCGGCCCGAGTGCACTCCCGGGGCGGTGCGCGCCTATCTCCAGCACTCGCTGCACGGCCAGGGCGGGCGCACCAAGCTGTTTTACATGGGCTCGATGTTCCGCGCCGAGCGTCCGCAGGCGGGCCGCCTGCGCGAGTTCGAGCAGATCGGAGCGGAATCCTTCGGCAACGCCCATCCCGCCGCCGACGCCGAGGCGATCCTCGCGCTGTGCGAGATCTTCGACGAGGGGGGGCTCCGGGGCCGCACCGCCGTCCATTTGAACAATCTGGGCTGCGAGAACCCCGACTGCCGGCCCGCTTTCCGCGCAAGGCTGCTCGAATTCCTGCGCTCGGTCTCCTCGGAGCTGTGCGACAACTGCAAGCGCCGCATCGAGCGCAACCCGCTGCGCGCCCTCGACTGCAAGGGCGACGCGCCGCGGTTGAAGTCGGACCCGCGCACGCCCAAGCTGTCGCCTTGCGCCGATTGCCGCCGGCATTTCGAGACCCTCCTGGCGCTCTTGCCCTCCCAAGGCCCGTCGGCGCCCGTCCTCGACGACAGCCTGGTCCGCGGCCTCGACTACTACACCCGCACGGTCTTCGAGATCAAGTCGCGGGAAGTGGGCTCGCAGGACGCCCTCGCCGGAGGCGGCCGCTACGACGGGCTGGTGAAGTCCATGGGCGGGCCCGACACCCCGGCCGTGGGCTGGGCCCTTGGCGTCGAGCGCACCCTCATGGCCCTCAAGGCGGCGCAAGAGCCGCCCCTCCGGCCGGGTCCCGCCGTGTACGTGGCCTCACAGTCCGAGGCGCCCGAGATTGAGCGGGCCGCCATGGGACTTCTCCAGAGCGTCCGCGCCGCGGGATTTTCCGCCGAAGGCGGCTATTTCGGCCACAGCCTCAAGTCTCAGATGCGGGAGGCGGACCGCCTCGGCGCGCGTTTCGCCGCGATCTTCGGGGAGTCGGAATTCCGCGAGGGGGGAAAGTGCACGGTGAAGGATCTGAAGGTCAGGGATCGGCAGTGGCAGAGCACCCCGCGGGAGTTCCTGGCTCAACTGCCCGACCGCCTCAAGGAGGCCCATTGAGCACCACCGGCTATCGCACCCACGTCTGCGGCGAGCTGCGCGGCTCGCACGCCGGGCAGACGGTGCGGCTGGCGGGCTGGGTCCATTCGCGCCGCGACCATGGCGGGGTGTACTTTTTCGACCTGCGCGATCGCAGCGGGATCGTCCAGATCGTCGCCCATCCCGAGCAGCAGCAGGCCTTTGAAGCGGCGGCCGCCCTGCACCCCGAGTTCGTCATCACGGTGGTCGGCGCGGTGGCGCGCCGCCCGGAAGGCATGGTCAACCCGAAGATCCCGACGGGCGAGATCGAGCTGCACGCCAGGGAGATCCGGGTGCTTTCGACCTCCAAGCCGCTGCCCTTCGAGATCGACGAGCACGTCGGAGTGTCCGAGGAGGTCAGGCTCAAGTACCGGTTCCTCGACCTGCGCCGCCACCGCATGCAGCAGAACCTGATCCTGCGCCACAAGATCGCGCAGGCCACCCGCCGGTACCTGGACAACCGGGGCTTCTTGGAGATCGAGACGCCGATCCTCACGAAATCCACCCCGGAGGGCGCCCGCGACTTCCTCGTCCCCTCGCGCCTGTCGCCCGGCGAGTTCTACGCCCTGCCGCAGTCGCCGCAGATCTTCAAGCAGATCCTCATGATCAGCGGCATGGAGCGCTATTTCCAGCTCGCCCGCGCCTTCCGCGACGAGGACTTGCGCGCCGACCGCCAGCCCGAGCACACGCAGATCGACATCGAGATGTCCTTCGTGCAAGAGGAGGACGTGCACGAGATCGTCGAGGGGATGCTGCGGGCCGTCTTCCAGGAAGTGCTCGGCCAATCATTGCCCAGCGAGCCCTTCCCGAGCCTCGAGTACGCCGAGACGATGGCGCGCTACGGCTCGGACAAGCCCGACCTGCGCTTCGGCTACGAGATCCGGGACCTCTCCGAGACGTTCCGCGCGAGCGCCTTCAAGGTCTTCGGGGAGGCCGTCCGCTCCGGCGGCGTCGTCCGGGCTCTGGTCGCTCCGGGCGAAGCCATCAACCGCTCCCTCATCGACAAGTGGACCGACCAGGTGAAGGCGGTGGGCGCCAAGGGCCTCGCCTGGATACGCTTCACCGGACCGGAGATGAAGCCGGAGTCCGCTTTCACCAAGTTCCTGAGCGAAGCCGAACTGGCGGCGATCAAAACGGCGCTGGAGCTCAAGCCCGGCGACGTCGCCTTCTTCGGCGCCGGCGCTCCCGCGGCCGTCGCGCCGCCGATGGGCCTGATCCGCAAGAACATCATCGAGCTCCTGAAGCCCGCCCCGTCCAAGCCCTGGGCCTTCCTTTGGGTCAAGCGCTTCCCGCTGCTGGAGTGGGACGCCGAGGAGAAGCGCTGGACCTTCGCCCACAACCCGTTCACCGCGCCGCTGGAAGAAGAGCTGCCGATGCTCGACACCGATCCGGCCAAGATGCGCTCTCATCAGTACGACCTCGTCCTCAACGGCGTCGAGCTGGCTTCGGGCTCGATCCGCAACCATCGCGTGGAGATCCAGAAGAAGATTTTCGCCCTCATGGGGTACAACGAGGAGCAAGCCATGAGCCGCTTCGGCCTCCTGCTCAACGCCCTGGAGTACGGCGCGCCGCCCCATGGAGGCATCGCGCTCGGGCTGGACCGGTTCGTGGCGATCCTGCGGGGCGAGGACTCCATCCGCGACGTGATCGCCTTCCCGAAGACGCAGAAAGGGACCGATCCGCTGAGCGAATGCCCCTCGCCGGTGGACCCGAAGCAGCTGCGCGAGCTCGGCATCCAGATCGCGCCCGCGCCGCCGAAGAAATAAGTTGCGCGTCACCCGCAAGCATTTCGAAACCCTGACCGAGCAGGCGCTCGACGAGATTCCCGTGCGATTCCGGACGCTCCTTCACAACGTGGAGATTTCGGTCCGCGGCGTGCCGGGGATCGAGTCGGGACGCTGGCGCGGCTCGCCTTACCTGCTTGGACTCTATGTGGGTCTCACCCGCGACCAGATGCTGAGCACGGGCGCCAGCGGGCATCGATCCTTTCCCAGCGGCCCCGGGAACGGGGCTGCGCGGACGAAGGCCAGCTCGCGACGGCGATACGCACGACGCTGCGCCACGAGCTGGCCCATCACTTCGGCTTCTCGGACGACGACCTCCGGAAGAAATGGCCGGAGGGAGCCTCTAAGGCGTAGCTTTCTTCTCCGCCCGCTCGACCTGATCCAGGAGCTTGAGCAGCATTTCGCCCGCGCCCATGAACTCGGCCTGCACGGCGTAGTACAGCTCCTGCACGCGGTCCGGCTGCATGACACGGCGCAGCGAAGCGAACCCCTTGAGCGCGCCCTCCATCGCCGTCATCGGATCGAGCCCGTGGCGCCCCGAGACCTCCACGATCTTGTGGAGCATCATGACCGCGCCCTTAGCGGTGTTCTGCTCGACCAGCAGCAGGCCCGTCAGCCCCCCTCGGCAGGCGTCCTCGATGATGCCCGCGCGGACCTTTGGATCGGGCGCCGCAGCGTCGAAAGCGACATTCAGGGTGGCCTGGACGATGGCAGCGGCCGCCTCGCATGGGTCATCCATTGCGCGCAATCTTGCCGCCACCAGCTCCTTCGTCAGCTGATCTACCCTGAATGCTTCCATCGCGCCTCCGAGTATAAAGGAAGCATAGGCTGACAACTAACAAGAATCCACGTGCGAAAAGTCAGCGTTTGTCAGGATGGGAGGCCCCATCACCGGTCTCGGCTCCAGGAGGGGGAGGAATACCCGGCAATCCCTCGAACTTACGCGGCGCGGGAGTCGCCGCCTTTGCCGGGGAAGGCCTCTTAGCCGCAGGCCGCGCACGTTTCACCCTTGACGCCAACGGGACTTCGGAATCGGCATGAAGCGGCAGGCGCTCGGGCATCGGCAGCGCCGCCGGAACCACGGGAATCACCGGCGCCGCCGGGGGAGGCTCGGGCGGCCAGGGCCGGCCCACGCCAAAGTACGCGACCAGAGCCCCGCCGAACTTCAAGGCGACGACCGCCATAAGGGCGAGGATGAAGGCCAGAGCGACGCGAGCGGTCCTTCGTCCGGAGGGGAGCGCTGCTGCTCGGGGCGGCGTTTGCAAGAGTCGCGAGGTCGACTCGACCTTCGCTTGCGCGGAGGCCGCGGCGGAAACAGGGGCGACGGCGACCGCCGCAAGGGGAGGAGGCGTCACAGGCTTCGCGGGCACTGCCGCGGGCACCGGCGGCTTTACGGACGCCACCACGGGTGCCGGCGGCTTAACGGGCGTCGCCGCGGGTGCCGGAGGCTTCACGGGCGCCGCCAGAGGCGCCGAAGGCGCGTTCCTGGCATCCGCTTGAGGGCTCGCAGGCGGCTCCGCCGGCTGGGGCCGCGCCGAAATCCGCTCCTTAACAGCCTCCAACTCGCTTCTGAGACGAGCGAGCTCTTCATCGCGCGAGCGCAGCCCTTGACGCAGCTCCGCCGAAGAAGCTTCGGCCGCATCGAGACGCCGCTGCAAAGTCTCGACGAGCGGCGGGGTGGAAGGCTTAGGCCTCAACGCGTCGGCGACCTCAGGGACGGCGCTCGCGGCCTGCCAATCCCAGGTCTGGCGGCCCTTGGTGATCTCAGGGCAGACTAAGTTCGACGGCAAGAGCCCTTCCGATACGACGAGGGCCTCGATCTCGAACGGACCTTTGATCTTGTAGTCTTTGAAGAGCCAGTAGCGCACCGTATCCCCGGCCTTAAGTATACGGGCGCCGTTATTAAGAAATCAACGGCACGACTCCTGGCATAGGCGTGTCCCTCAAACTCCCAGCAGGCGCGACACGGAACGCACGAGGCGACGAAAGCTGAACCCCGACACCAAAGCCTGCCTTGCTTGAAGGAAGCGCCCCATCGTCTTTACGTCGAGCACCCGGAACCCGAGGTACCGATTCTCGTCTTCGTCCCGCGAGGACCTCAGCTCCACCGCAAGCTTCCAATGACCGGTCCGGCACTTCATGTGCAGGTCGAATCGACCGAGAAGTTTCTTGAAGGAGGGGAACCTCTCGAATTCTTGCCGGTCGCCGATGATCCCGAGTGCGGTCAGGCTGCAATACTCGATCAGCACGTACGGCAGCGATCTTGCAAGAGTCGCGTCGAGAGATATCTCCAGCCTCTCGTTGAGCATCGCGTCGATGGCATCGCTCGATGCATCCTCCCCGATCGCCACGATCAACTGGAGCATCTTGGCGACATTGAGGATGCGCAGCCCCAGACGACGGACGTCTCCCTTGTCACGCCAGTTCGAGAGCTCGACCGGCAGGCTCCATCGGCCTGCCCCCCGCGCGATGAGCAGCGTGAACCGGTCGAGCTTGTTCTTGCCGGCGAGAAGGACGCCGAAGGCTTCGCGATCGCCCGCGAGCCCGAGCCCAGCGATCGAGCAGTCCTCCAGGGCCGCCTCGACCGCGGGGGTAGAGCCTCCGGCGAGCGCCACCGCGACCCTGACGCCGACGTTCAGGCGCGGCCACTTTCTAAATCCTTGGCTCTTATCGGCCATCAGCGTCTCGTTCTCCCTCTCCCCCATTGGGGAGAGGGCAGGGGTGAGGGAAATGTCACTTTAGACGGCGTGCCCCTTCTCCTCGCTCCCAACTGTAGCCCCAACACGTCAGGTTTGCAATTGCCAGTACCATGTCCCTGCCGGGAGCGTAAATTCTTTTGGTATAATCGCCGCTACGGGCGTGTAGCTCAGCTGGGAGAGCGCTTCCTTCGCAAGGAAGAGGTCGCAGGTTCGATCCCTGTCACGTCCACCACTTTGCTGCGGCGAGACTATCATGGTCTCGCCGTCGCTTTTTTGGGACCCAGGCCGATGGCCCATTGGACCCATCCGGCCTGTACGGCCCCCGGCATATCATCAGATGGGTGAAGAACGCACTGGGCTTGGCGCTGACTTTCGCGACGCTCGCCGGCTGGAACACGGCCTGGGCGAGCGTCCCCGAGAAGAAGGGCGCTTACGACTCCAAGGTCCCGGATTCCCGCCTGAGCGACGCCGACGAGTTCGCGCGCTTCGCCGACGTATCCCGCGCCCACCCGGACGCCGTCACCACGCCGAGATTCGGGTCCTATCGCAGCCCCGGCTCTAGCGCGCCGGGCTTGACGCCCGCCGCCACGTCTTTCGCTCGAGCCGCCCAACAGGCGATCCCGGCTCCTGCCGCGGCGGCCGAGCGCGGCGAGGAGAAGAGACCTGCCGCGCGTACCATCGGCCTGATCGCGCTCGGCGCCGCATCCATCGCCGGCCTCGGCCTTCTGCTTTTGGCCCGACGCGGCTCGCGCCAGCCGGCGGGGCCGGTTCTGCCCGCCCCGCACGAGGCCCCAGCTGAGATCGATTTCCCGGAAGAACTCGCGCCCGTCCGCCCCTGGGTCGAGCCGGAACAACATGCCGTCCCCGATCCTGCGCCCGCTTCCGCACCGGCCCCTCGGCCCGACTCCGTCTATTTTGAGCCGGAGCTCAAGCAGTCTTGGCTGGCGATCACGGCCGCGGAGCAGTCGGCGATCGACCGGTGGGACAACAGCCCCGAGAAGGAACTGGGGCTCTCTTCGCTGGAGCAGTGGCTCGACGACCATGCGGCGAACCTGAAGAATATCGACACCCAACGGCTCAAGGCGAAACTGCATCGGGACGTGTGACCCCCCACCCCAACCCTCCCCCACAAGGGGGGAGGGAGATCTAGGACAGGGCTTCGCGAAGGATGGTAAGCGCCAGGGCGTAGATCCCGGGGCGAGTGGACTCGCGAGGGCCGGCGACATTCAGGACGCGCGGACCCGCCTCTTTCAGGAACTCCTTCACGGCGCTCACCGCATCTTTCAGAGGCTCGGCCTGCACGACCCGGCAAGGCTTCCCGTGGCGCCGGCAAAGCTCCGCCGTCAGCTTCGTCCCGCCGGAGGGCGCGCCGTCGCAGAGGATGAGCGTCGCGTCGGAATGAAGGACGTTCAGCTCGGTGCGAGCCGGGTATCCGGCGGAGTCGCATTCCGTCATGGGGTACCGCGCCGCAAGCGGCCCGTCCTCGGCGAGCCGGCCTCGCGGGACGTAGCCGCCGCAGGGGATACCCAGCTCGAGCGCGGCGTCCAAGGCCGCGCGGTCGACGCCGGTCTGGCCCCCCGAGACTATCCTAGCGGGCAGCGCCACAAGGTCTCGTAGCGGGCGCCTTTCGGGTCCAAGTGGCTGCGCATGAGCGCGAGCGCCTCGGCGCGGGCGGCCGGCGCGGGAGGGATGGCCGCGGCCGCCTCGCGCAGACGATCCTGCGCCCCCGGCCGGCGATCGCGCGAGCGGGCGAGCGTCAGATGGGCCTTGAACTCGCGCTTCTCGACGGGGAAGCGGCGCGCATCGAGCTCCTTCGATAGGGCCTCGGCCAAGGCCGCGAGCGGCTCGCGGCCTTCCTGGAGGTCGACCCAGACGACCCTCGCGCGGTCCCAGGAGTCGAAGGCGCCGAGCCCGCCGAAGCGGAGCGGAAACGGCGCCCTCCCGGAGACGGCGGCGCGCATGGCCTCTTTCAGCGCCGGCACGCCGTCCCCGCTCTGCCCGCCGGGGCGTTCTCCGCCGCGACCCATCGCAGTCCGCCGCCCCGCGGCGTCAGCGCGCGGGTGACCTCGCCCACCCAGGCCTTCACCTCGGGCGACGACTCGAGCGCGATGAAAAGCCTCATCGCGAGGGGCCGGGGGCCCCGACCCGGGGCACGGCGGTGCGGCGGCGGCGGAGCTCGCGCCGAAGCTGATGGACGGCCTTGAGATGCTCGTCGTACGACGCGCTGAAGGTATGGCCGCCGTTGGCGTCCGACACGAAATAGAGGGCGTCGGTCGGCGACGGCTCCATCACCGCCTCGACGGAAGCCGTGCTGGGCGAGCAGATGGGGCCCGGTGGAAGGCCGAACTGCAGGTACGTGTTGTAGGGGGAATCGATCTGCAGGTCCTTCTTGCTCAGTCCGCGCTTCCAGTGACCTGTCCCGCCCGGAAGCAGGCTGAGCGCGTACTGAACGGTCGGGTCCGCCTCCAGCCGCATGCGTTTTCGGAGGCGGTTCAGGTACACCGCCGCGATCATCGGCTTCTCCTGCGGATGCACGGCCTCGCGCTCGACGATGGAGGCGAGGGTCACGACCTGATCCAGCGTCAAACGCGTGTTCTGCGCCCCCCGCCGGTACAGCGGCTCGGCCATGCGCTCGAACTCCGCGTGCATCAGCCGGGCCACCGCCTCCGGCTCCATCGAGGCGCTCAGGAAATACGTGGTCGGGAACAGATAGCCCTCGAGGCGGTTCGCGCGCGTGAAGGCTTCAAAACCCTCCGCGGCCGTCACCCCCGAGGCGCCGAGCCGCTCGGCGATCTGCGTGGCGTTGAAGCCCTCGGGGATCACGACCTTGATGAAGTCCGGCCGGCCGTGGGTGACGCGCCATAAGGCCTCGGCCGACGACATGTTCCGGCGCAGCCGGTAGGTCCCCGGCTTGAGCTGGCGATCGAGCAGCGTCAGCTTCGCTAGGAGGCGGAAGGCGGTCGGGCTCGCGATGATGCCTTCCTGCTTGAGGATGCGCGCCGTCTCGCGGGCGCCGGCTCGGGAAGGAAGCGTGACCGTAGCCTCCTCCCCCACGCGGAAGAGCCAGAGCGAGAGGAGCAAAAGAAGACAGACGAGGCCGATGAAGGCCTTCTTCAGCATGTGGCGCTAGTCAGCGCTTCTGTTCCGGCGCCGGGGCCGGATGGGCGCCGCGGTCCGACTGGTCGCCCGATGGAGCGTTCGGGTCGACGTCGCCCTGCGGCGGCTGTTGCCGGCCCTGGTGCCACATCTCCGGCGGCGGCAAGTCGCGCGGGTCGTCGGAGGGGCCCATGCGGCGGGCGCCTTCCTCCTCCTTCTCGGGCGGCCCCGGCCGGCGGCGGCGGTCCGGGTGGAAGCCCGGCCCCTCCTGCATGTGCTTGCGCATCTCGACGGTGATCTCGTCGAACTTGGGCTTCTGCTCGTCGTTCAGCACGGCGCGGATCTTCTCGTTCTGCGCGCGCATGAGCTTCTCGATCTTGTCGTGCAGGGCCTTGATCTGCGCCCCGCTCTCGCCGAGCACGTTCTTGATCTTCTCGCGCTGTTCGGGCTTGAGGCTCAGGCGCTTGTCGAGGAGCTGGAGCATGCGCTCGCCGGGCTGCGCTTGCGCTCCCGCGCGGGCGGAAGGCTGGGCTGGAAGCGCCGAAGCCGGCGCCGGCGCTTGCTCGTCGTCCGGGTCCACGTCCACCTGCGCTGGCGCCAAGGACGGCGCGGCCAGCGCCCCGGCCAGCAGCGCGAAGATCCAGAGTCGTCTCATCTTGCCTCCCTGTCAACGAGCTTCATGATTGCAGCACCGGGTACTCGCCGAACACCACCTTGAGCCGGTCGACGATCTCGCCCAGCGTCGCGTACGCCTTCACGCAGGCCAGGATCGGCGGCAGCAGGTTGCCGGCGCCCCTCGCCTCGTCCTCGAGCGCGGCCAGCGAGCGTGAAACGGCCGCGTTGTCGCGCGAGGCGCGCAGGCGGCGGACCGCCTCGATCTGCTTCTCCTCGACGTCCGAATGGATCTTCAGTATCGGCGGCAGGCGTTCCTGGCCCTTGAGGACGTTGACGCCCACGACTTTGCGCCGCCGCGTGGCCAGGTCCACCTCGTAGCGGTAGGCCGTCTCGGCGATCTCGCGATGGAAGAAGCCGCGTTCCAAGGCGGGCACGACGCCGCCCTGCTCCTTGATGCGCTTCATAAGCTCGCCCGCCTGCCGCTCCATCTCGTTCGTCAGCGACTCGACGTAGTACGAGCCGCCGAGCGGGTCGGCCGTGTCCGTCACGCCCGTCTCGAGACCGATGATCTGCTGGGTGCGCAGGGCGAGCATGACCGCTTGGTCGGTCGGCAACGCCAGCGCCTCGTCGAAGGAGTTGGTGTGCAGGCTCTGCGTCCCTCCGAGGACCGCCGCCAGGCCCTGGTAGGCCACGCGGATGAGGTTGGTCATCGGCTGCTGGGCGGAGAGGCTCACGCCGGCCGTCTGGCAGTGCATCGGCAGCATCCAGGAGATCTCGCGCTTGGCTCCCATCGTCTCCTTCATGAAGCGCGCCCAGATCCGCCGCGCGGCGCGGAGCTTAGCGATCTCTTCGAAGAAATAGTTGTGCGCGTCGAAGAAGAACGACAGGTGGGGGGCGAAGTCGTCGACGGCGAGCCCGCGCGCCGCCAACCGCTCGACGTAATCGACGCCGTCGGCCAGCGTGAAGGCCAGCTCCTGGACGGCGCTGGCGCCCGCCTCCCGGATGTGGTAGCCGGAGATCGAGATCGGATACCAGCGCGGCACCGACTGGACGCAGAACTCGATCGTGTCCAGGACCAGGCGCATCGACGGCTCGGGGGGGTAGAGGTACTCGTTCTGGGCGATGTACTCCTTGAGGATGTCGGTCTGGAGCGTGCCGCGCAGGCGCTTCCACGGCACCTGCTGCTTGTCGGCCACCGCAAGGTACATCGCGAGCATCACCGGCGCGGGCAGGTTGA
>JAPLKK010000069.1:10566-13357 GCA_026388115.1 Elusimicrobiota bacterium
TCCTTGGCGCTCTTGTGGCCGGCGAACTGGCGCATGGTCCAGGGCTGGGTGCGATAGCCCGAGGCCCGGAGGCCGCGCGTGAAGGGATAATGCCCGGGGTCGCCGAGCTGGGCGGCCGGGTCGAAGCCGGACAGGTCCGCCGCGGTGTACTCGAGCTTGACCGGGATCTCGGACAGCGTCGCCCCGGGCGACGCGTCGGAGCCGGCCGGCGAGGCAGGTTCCGCCGTCTTGGGTGATTTTACCGGGTTCATTTGTTCCTGTTGAGCAGCCGCTTCTTCAATTTCCCCTTCAGCCCCGGCCCGCCTTGCTTGCGCTCGATGGACTTGGGGGCTCCGTTCTTCTTGTTCTCGATGGCTTGGCGCAGTCTTCCCTGTCCGTTCTTCAACGCCTGCCGGAGCTTCTCGCGCTTCTGCTGAAGTTTCAGGCGATGCGCCCGTATCCCGTCGATCCGCCGTTTCAGCATCGCTCGGCGCTGGGGAGAGGCCTTGTTGAACCTCGCCCGCGCGAGACGGCGCAGATTGACGCGCTCCTCGCGAGCCATCGTGCGCCAGCGCCCTCTCAAGGCCGTCAGACGCTTGCGCATCCTCAGGATATGGCGGCGGCGCTGCACGAAACGCCTGAGCGCGGAAGGCCGGCCGGGCCGCTCGCCCGAGCCGACGGATGTCTCGTGGTTCGCCTCGAGGAGCTGCTCGCCCTCGCCCCGCTCGTTCTGCACGGCGACGCGGCCCTCGTCGAAGACGCCGACGTGGGTACGGTTGTCCTCATCGACATCCACGCCGAACTCGGTGCCGCGCACGGCGGCGACGGCCGTGGGCGTCACGACCGACAAGCGGCCGGAGACAAGCGCCTTGATCTTCGCGACGAAGGAGCCGACGGACATCGTGAACTTCTGGTCAGCGGGCGCCAGCGAAGTCACCTCGAAATCGGAATTGGCCCCCAGCTCGATGACGCTCTCGCCGTCGAGGCCCACCTCGGCGCGGCTCTTGAGGCCGGTCTGTACGCGGTCGCCGGCTTCGAGCGGGTCCTCTTCTTCCGCCGCCACGGCCTCCTCGGGCGCGTCATGATAATAGACGAACACGTCGCCCTGGGCCTTCACGATCCGCGCGTCGACGGCCGAGTCTTCGGGCGGCTGGGGTTGAGCCGAGACGAAGAGCGGCAGCGCGGCGGAGAGGGCGAGAGAGAGGATCATTGCAGCTGGATGCGGAAAAACCGGTGTTTGCCGACCTGCAAGGTGACGCCGCCTTGACCGCGCAATTCGCCCAGCGCGCCGAGCGGCTTGTCCTCCTCGAGGACGGCGCCGTCCGCTTTCACTGCCTTCTGGCTGATGAGCCGCTGGGCCTCCTTGCGCGAAGGAGCGGCGCCCAGATGCACCACGAGCTGGCTGAGGGTCCCCAGAGAGGCCTGCACCTGGACGGTCTTGAGGTCCTGGGGCAGCTCCCGCTGGGAGAAGGTCTTGTCGAAGAACTCCCGCTCCGCTTTCGCGGCGGGCTCGCCGTGGTAGCGCGCGGTGATGAGCCCCGCGAGGCGCTTCTTCGCCTCCATGGGGTGCAGGCCCTTGACCTCTCCCATGTCGGCGTCGGTCAGCAGCTCAAAGTAGGACAGCATCAGCTCGTCGGAGACCCGCATGACCTTGCCGAACATGTCGCGGGGGTTCTCGTTCAGGCCGATGGAGTTGCCGTAGGACTTCGACATCTTCTTCTCGCCGTCGAGCCCGACCAAGAGCGGCAAGGTCAGCGCGACCTGGGGCTCCTGGCCGGCGTCCTTCTGCATCTGGCGGCCCATGAGGAGGTTGAAGAGCTGGTCGTTGCCTCCCAGCTCGACGTCGGCCTTGATGGCCACCGAGTCGTAGCCCTGAAGGAGCGGGTACAGGATCTCCAGCAGCGTGATGGGGGTTCCCGCCTTCGCGCGGGCCGAGAAATCCTCCCGCTGCATGAGCTGCTGGATCGTGAAGCGCTTGAGCGTCTCCAGCAGATGCTCGCGCATGAAAGGCTCGAGCCATTCCGAGTTCCAGCGCACCTCGGTGCGGGCCTTGTCGAGGACCTTGAAGGCCTGGTCCTGGTACGTCTTCGCGTTGGCGCCGATGGCCTCAGGCGTCAGGGTCGGCCGCGTCGAGTCGCGCCCGGACGGGTCGCCGATGCGCGCCGTGTAGTCGCCGATGATGAGCACCGCGATGTGTCCCGCGTCCTGGAAGGCCCGCAGGCGGCTGAGGGCCAAGGTGTGCCCCAGGTGGAGGTCCGGCGAGGTCGGGTCCACTCCCAATTTGATCCGCAGGGGGCGTCCGAGATTGAGCTTTTTCTCCAGCTCTCCCTTGCTCACGACCTCAACGGCCCCGCGGGTCAGCCGATTCAGGTCCTCGACGGTGGGCATCACGGGATTTTAGCAACCTTTGACTTGAAAATGTAACAACCGGCTGTCATTCTTCGCATCACATGGAGGAAAAGCCGAAGATCGACCTCGGCGAGGTAGATAAGCTCGATAATATCGAGACGGCGCGGATGGCCCTGCGCTGGGCCCTGGAGCGCCTCCACACCCTCGAAACGGCGAAAGCGGAGGCCTCGGAGCGGTTGGGCAACGAGGCCAAGTGGCGCGCCCAGGCCGAGGAGGAAGCCCGGCACCTCAAGTCGTCTCTCGCCCTGAAGATCGCCCAGGCGGAGGACCGCGAGCGCTACTACAAGCGCGTCGAGGAGTTCTTGAGCCTGCGCCTGGCCGGCAAGGTGGACATCGCCGCGCTCGCCCAGCGCGAGGCGGAGGTGACCCAGCTCCGCCAAGACCTCGAGAACCGCATCGGCCA
>JAPLKK010000163.1:0-9652 GCA_026388115.1 Elusimicrobiota bacterium
CCTTGCCGTCCTTGCCGATGACGACGGTCGCCCGCTGGTTGATGTTGGCGGCGGGCAGGTAGAGGCCGTACTCCTTGGCCACCTTGCGGTGCATGTCGGAGAGCAGGGAATGCTTGAGGTGCATCTTCTCCTGCCAGGCCTTGTGCGAGTAGACCGAGTCGGTCGAGATGGCCGCGACCTCGGCGTACTTGCTGAAGCGGGACAGGTCGTTGGTGAAGCAGACGTTCTCGTTGGTGCACGTCGGGCTCCAATCGAGCGGGTAGAAGAAGAGCACGACCGGCTTCTTTCCCTTGTAATCGGCCAGTTTGAACTCCTTCTTGTCCTGGTCCGGAAGGGTGAAGTCCGGAGCGAGCGCTCCGGCCTCGATCGGCGTGGTCTCGCGAGTGGGGGCGGCGATGGTCATTGGACCTCCAGTGTCATTTTACGGTTTGGGTCTCGAGCGGCTCATTGGACGCAAGCTGGATGCTGACGGCGGCGGCGACTTGGCGCGCGAGGGTCCGGAAGGCCTTCGCCGGGGCGCCGTCGGGGCGCGACACGACCGCGGGCTTTCCCGTCTCGCCCGTCTCGCACACCGAAGGGTCGAGGGGCACCTTGCCGAGCAGCGGGACCTTGTGACGCTTGACGAGGGCCTCGGCTCCCCCGCGGGAGAAGATCTCGCTGATCTTGCCGCAGTGCGGGCAGGCGAACTCGGCCATGTTCTCGACGATGCCGAGGATGGGCACGTTGAGCTTGTGGAACATCGCCACGGCCTTGCGCACGTCGGAGACCGCGATCGATTGCGGCGTCGTCACGATGACCGCGCCGACGAGCGGCACGGACTGGCACAGCGAAAGCTGGACGTCGCCGGTGCCGGGCGGCAGGTCGACGATGAGATAATCGAGCTCGCCCCAATTGACCTCGCGTAAGAATTGCGTGACCGCGCTATGGAGCATGGGGCCGCGCCAGATGACGGGCTGGTCGGCCTCCATAAGGAAACCCATCGAGAAGACTTTGACGCCGTACGCGTCGGCAGGATCGATCCTGTTGTCCGGGCCCGCGTGCGGCTCGAAACCGCCGACGCCCATCATCTGGGGCTGGTTCGGGCCGTACACGTCGGCGTCCATCAGGCCGACCCTGGCGCCGTCGAGCGCCAGGCTCACGGCCAGGTTGCAGGCGACGGTGGACTTGCCCACTCCGCCCTTCCCGCTGCCCACCGCGATGACGTTCTTGATGCCGGAGGGCACCACGCGCTCCAAGCGCACGTCCTTGCGCACGGCGGCCGTCATCTTGATCTTCACGTCGGTCACGCCCGGCACCTTCATCACGGCTTCCTTGGCCTCGAGCTCCATCATGCCCTTCAGGGGGCAGGCGGGGGTGGTCAGCACGTAATCGAAGGAAACGCTGCTGCCGTGAACTTCCAGGTTCTGCACCATGTTGAGGCTGACGATATCCTGGTTCAGCTCGGGCTCCTGGCACGTCCGCAAAGCGTTCAAAACCTGTTCTTTAGTGGGCGTCATGATGCGGCCAGTTTAGCACAAAACCATGTTCTCAGTCGCGCCGTATTTGTCCACCCGGGGCGGTCCGGTCCGGCCGAATGTGATATATTCGTCATACGCCATGCCGGACTGCACCGCCTGCCACGCCCCGGTCGACGAGCGCCCGTTCGCTTCGTTCAAGGAGCCGATCTTCGGCCGCGAATTCGCCCTCTATCGCTGCCGCGGCTGCGACGTCACCTTTTCCGTCATCCCCTCCGAGTTCCCGCTCCGCGACTGGTACCGGAAGGCCGACCAGTTCTACGGGGAAACGGCATGGATCATCCATCCGCCGCCGCAAGACGACTGGCGCTTCCGCTACTTCTTCAAGTCCATGCGGCGCTTCGGGCTGGCGGGCGAGCTCCTGGACGTCGGCTCCGGCGACGGGCGGTTCCTGGAACGCGCCTTGGGCGAGGGCTGGCGGGGCAAGCTGAACGGCGTCGAGTTCAATCCGGACATGGCGCGGCGGCGCACCGGCGACTTCACGGTCACCGTCTCGCCGTTGGACGAGTTCCTGGCAAAGCACCCCGAGCCCGCCTACGACGTGATCGTCATCTTCGACGTGATGGAGCATCTGGCCGAACCGGGCGCGGCGGTGCGCCGCATCGCGGGCATGCTCAAGCCGGGAGGGTATTTCGCGGTCACCGTGCCGAACGAGGGCCGCCTGCGTCTGTTCGAGCGCGAGTCCTGGGATTTCCCGCCCAACCACAACACCCGCTGGACCTCGCAGTCCCTGCGCGCCCTCGCGCGCCGCAACGGCCTCGAGGTGGTGGAGCTGCGCGTGAGCCCGTTCAGCGGTCGGGGTCTGTCGGACCAGTTCTTCTATCCGCCATGGCGCCGCGCCGTGCCGCTCGTCAAGCGGCTGCTGTTCGGCCGCGAGGCGGCCTCGGAAAAGACCCTCGGCCAGCTTCTCGACGAGCATCCCGGCGGGGCGGCGGCTTCCGCCCTCGGCGACGCTTCCCGGCGGCGGCAGATCGAGGTCTGGCTCAGCCGCATCTTCTACGTCCTGACCTGGCCGGTCCTCGGGCCTTTGTCGCTGCTGCTCTGCGCCGCCGCGCCTTCGCGCAGAGGAGCGGGCCTGTACCTGCTGACGAGAAAGCCGGAAGAAGACTAGTCGTCGCGGACGCCGGTCCAGAGGGACTGGTATTTCGTGCAGGTCTTGCAGATCTCCGGGAAATCCTTCCGCTCGTGGCGTCGGATGAGCTCCTTGAGCTCCGGGCCGGACAAGATATCGGCCAAGGGCCGCGTCTTGACGTCGCCGATGATGAGCGTCGCCTCGACGTCGCGGCAGCAGCAGGCGTTGACGCGCCCGTCGGCGAGGATGACCGGCCCCGTCAGCAGGCGGCGGCAAGGGCCGTTGTGGACCGGCGGAGGCTTCGGGACCAGGCCCGCGCCGCGCAAGACCTCCTCGCCGATCTTCCCGCCCCAATTGTCGTAATCGTCGACGCCATCCACCGCGACGAGCCCCTCGGCCTGCCGCGCGAGGAGATACTCCCAAAACTCGCCTTTCGCGTTGCCCTTCGGCACGCGCAGGTTCACGTGGAGGCCGACCGTCGAACCGGCCGCTTTCTTCGTCTCGATGAGAGTCCGGATGTTCGCAACGGCCTGCTCGAGCCTGTCCACGCCCATCACGCGATGGTAGGTCTCGCGGTCGAATCCGCCGAAGGAGCAGAAGATCCAGAAACGCTCGCCGTAACCCATCAAGCGTTCCGCAGTGCCGGGCCTAAGGAGGATGGTGTTGGTGTAGAAGTGGAAACGCTTCACCTCGGGCTTGGCCTTCAGGTAGTCGAGGCGCTCGAAGAGGTGGGGGTCGACGAACGGGTCGCCGACGATGGGGGTCAGGTCCACTTCGCGCAGGCCCAGCGCCGCGTACTCATCGACCGCCTTGCGGAAGACCTCCATCGTCATCGTGACCTTGGGGCGCTGCATCTGCGGATAGGCGCAGAAGACGCAGGCGGCGTTGCAGATGTTGGTCCCTTCGATGTACAGCGCGTGCGGACGCACGCCCACCTTCCAGCAGCGCGAGCGCACCAGCAGGTAATTGGCGATGAGGGCGAGCCACTCGCGCGCGTAGGCCGCGCGCTCGCGCAAGGCGGCGGGGACGACGGCGCGGTAAAGGCGGCGGAGCATGGACAGAGACAGGATATCAGACGTCCGCCCGCTTTTCTAGTTGACGGCAATTGCCCTCACCCCCGCCCTCTCCCGCGAAGCGGGAGAGGAAGAACTTCAGTTGGGGGGGATGGCGACGGCGAATCCGAGCTTTTGGCCGACCTTCAGCTTGTGCCGGGCGCCCGCGCCGGCGGGAAGCTCGAGGACGTACTGGGCGAGCCCCGAGCGTCGGGCAAGCTTGTCTTCCGGCGTGTCGAGCTCGGAACGGGGAACGCGCGGATAGAAGGCGGTGACCCTTCCCTCGTGGTCGATGAAGACCATGTCGAGATCCACGAGCGTGTTCTTCATCCAGAATTGGAGGCCTTGCTCCACGGGAAACACGAAAAGCATCCCGTAATCCTTGGGCAGCCTCGTACGGTTCATCAGCCCGACCTCGCGCTGCAAGGGCGTCGCGGCGAGATCGACGGAGATCGTCTTGCCGTCGGGGAACTTCAGGCGGGCCCTCGTGAGCCCGCTCTGGGGCGCGGCGCCCGGGGCCGTCGAAGAGGGCCCCGCCTGCGCCGCGAGGGCGGGAAGGGCGAAGGCGAGCGCCAGGACGATCGGCAATCGGCGGCAAGAGGCTCTCATGGCGACTCCTTGGGGACGCGCCGGCGCTTCCGCTCGCGCTGCGGCTTCTGTGCCTGCTCCTTCGGCGCCCCCCGCACCGACATGATCTCGGGAAGCAGCTCGCCGGTGACGCGCTCATCGACCCGCAGCGCTTCCTCATAGAGCGGATCGAAGTCCACGTCGCGGGTCTTCGCGACCTCGCGCAGCGTCTTCCCCTTGTCATGGAGCGCGACGATGTCCTTGAGCGGCGCCTTCGCCTTCGAGGCCACCAGCACGGCCTCGATCAGCTCGAGCTTGTAATAGCCGCGTTTGACGAGAGCCGATAGGTCGGCCGCGGGATTGGTCGAGGTCTGCACCGCCGCCCAAGTCGTGGCGTCAAAAGCCAGGCTGACGGCGAGACCCATCGGCATGATGGGCGACGGCTTCTTCTTCTCCCGGTCGTCGGAGTAAAGGAAGGCGTCGGGTCCGATGCCCGTGCCCACGCCGACCGCCTGCGCTCGGGCCGGCGCCGCGGCGAGCCACGCGAACGCGAGCGCGCCGATCACGCGTGCCCCCCGGAGGAGCGCCGGCGGACCGGGACGAACAGCACCGGCGCCAGCGTCTGCGTCTCGAGCCCTTCGCCCGTGCGGCGGATCTTGGTCATGCGCTGCGACGGCCCTTGCCCGATCGGCCCCAGGAACCAGCCGCCCGCCCGGAGCTGGGCGAGCAAGGCCGGCGGGACCTCGGAGAGAGCCGCCGATGCCATGATTCTATCGAATGGCGCGCGCTCGGGCCAGCCCTCCAACCCGTCGCCCTCCCGCAGCCGCACGTTCGGCGTCCCCGCCTTCTCGAGCGCCGCGCTCGCGCGGCGGCAAAGCTCGGGCTCGAGCTCGACGGCGAAGACCTCGCGGGCCAGCCTCCCGAGGATCGCCGCCGCGTAGCCCGAGCCCGCGCCGAGCTCGAGGACGCGCTCCGACCCGGCCAGCTCCAGCAGCTCCGCCATGTAGGCCACGATGTACGGTTGGGATATCGTCTGCCCGAGGCCGATGGGCACGGGCCGGTCCTCGTAGGCGTCCGGCCGCAGGCCGGGCTCGAGGAAAAGATGCCGCTCGACCGCCTTGAAAGCGTCGAGGACGCGGCGGTCGCTGATGCCGCGGGCTTCGAGCTGCTCGCGCACCATGCGGGCGCGGCGCTGCTCAAAATCCATCCGGCCCGCCGCGCCCCACGTTGGGGCCGCCGCGTCCGCCTGCGGCGGCGGCGCGCGGCCGCATCGCGCTCAGGGCGGAGGCGCCGCGCCCTCCGGTGCGCTCCCGCAAGTGCCGGATCGACGCTCGCGCCGCGTCCATCCACTGCTTCGTCGTCGCGGGGCCCAGCCGCCCCCAAAGCGCGCGGCCGGCGTCGTGGATGAAGAGGCCCGCCGGGGGACGCCCGTCGGCGTACACCCGGTCCACGGCCTCGTCCAGCCGCCGCCTCATCTCGCCTGGTCCCGAGCCCTGGTGCAGCGGCGCGTCGACCACGTCGCCGACCACCAGCTGGCCGTCCGGGCGGCGGACGTAGCCGTTGAAATCCTTCAGGATCGCCTCGAACTGCTCCACGTTCGCCTCATAGAGCATCAGCGCGTCCGCGTCCACGCCCGCGTCGTTCATCATCACGACGTCCTGGCCGTGCTGCCAGCCCTTCTCCCACGTCAGCGTGAAGGCCCACAGCGCCTTGTCGGGGCCGAGGGTCCCGCGCAGGCGGCGCACGATGGCGCCGACCTTGTGGGCGCGCCACCATTGCCACGCGTCGATGAAATGGGCGTCCTTGCGCATGATCTTCTTGTGGTGGAACCAGACGATCCTCTCGGCGCGGCTGTAGACGGACCACTCGGGAGGGGGGTGCACGCCCGGCATCTCGGCGAAGAAGTCGTCGATGAGCTCGTAGCCGCCGAGGGCGTTGCGGATATAGTCGAGGCCGAGGTACTCGACCCCGGGGATGTCCTTGAACTGGCCGAGGAGCGCCGCCACGTCGCCGGGACGTTTCGGGTCGCGCAGGCTGATGGCGCGCGTGCGGAAGACGCGTCCTTCCTCCACGTCCAGCGCGTACTCGTAGCGCGGCAGCGCCTCGTGCGATGTCGTCAGATAATCCATCGCGTACACGCCGAGCGCCAAGCGGCGCTTGCGGCACTCCTGGGCGACCGCCCCAAGGAACTGGAAATTCTCCGAGCGCCACAGCTCGCCGGGCTTGCCGCCCGGCGTCTCGCCGACGAGCATCCAGAAGGCGTCCGCCTCCAAGTACTCCGCCCAATCGAGCAGCCCGCGCCAGCCCTTCTCCATCCCGTCGGGCGCCGTCACCCGCATGCTCGACAGCGGCCCGCGGGTCTCCAGCGTCAGGGCGACGAACCCCGGGGGCAAGGGCTTCGGGACGCGCCGCAGGATCTCGAAGCCGGAGACCTTGAGCCGGTCGCCCAACTCCTCCGCGCCCGCGAGGACGAGATCGTAGCGGCCGGGCGGGGCGTTCCAGGGGCAGGGCCAGCGGCCGACGAAGGCGCCGTGCGCCGGGCTGAAAGAGAGGTCGAGCCACTGGACGGCCGCGATGGTCGTGACCAGAGCCCCGTCCTTGAACACCGCGACCTTCGGCGCCAGGCCTTCGCGCCAGCGGCGGACGAGCTCGCGGTCGCGCGCCCGCAGGCGGAGTTCGACGAACTCGTCGTGGTAATAGCCGGACTTGAGGGTGTCGAGCCGCACCGGCTTGCGCCAGGAGCGGTCGAACGCGATCAAGCCCCACACGCACGCGTAGGCCGCGACGACGCCGACGAACAGGCTCAGAGCAGAGCGCTGTCCAGCCATATCGTGACCGGGCCGTCGTTGACCAGCTCGACCTCCATGCGGGCGCCGAACTCTCCCTGCGCGACTGGGATCCCCTGGGCGGCGAACGCCTCGGCGAAGCGCCGCACCAAGGGCGCCGCCTGCTCGGCGGGCAGCGCGCCGAGGAAATCCGGACGCCGGCCCTTGCCGCAGTCGGCGTACAGGGTGAACTGGCTGACGATCAAGGCCGAGCCCTGGACCTCGCCTCGGCGAGCGATTTCGAGAACCGGCCCTGCTCATCCGGGAATATCCGCAAGGACGCGCACTTGGCCGCGAGCCTGTCCGCCGCCGCCGCGTCGTCGCCGATGCCGCAACCGAGCAGGACCACCATGCCCCGGCCGATACCGCGCCCGGCCACGCCGGGAAGCTCCGGAAACCGCACGCTCGCCCGCGACACCCGCTGAATGAGCGCCCTCATCGCCGCTGAATAATATCATTTGCCCCGGCTGCTCCCCATTGCGGGGAGAGCCGGGGCATCGGATGAGGAGATCTTTCCCTTAGTTGTTGGCCTTCAGCACCGCGACCAGGAACTTCCAGTACTTCTCGACCGTGTCGATGTAGATCTTCTCGTCGGGCGAGTGGACGGCTTCCAGCGTCGGACCGAAGGACACCATGTCCATCCCGGGGAACCGCTCGCCGATGATGCCGCACTCGAGCCCGGCGTGGATCGCCTTCACCTCCGGCTCCTTGCCGTAGAGGGACTTGTACGCTTCCCTGGCGACCTTCAGGATCCGGGACTCCATGTTCGGCTTCCAGCCTGGATAGCCGTCGCTCCCGGAGACGTCGGCGCCGGCGAGCTTGAAGACGGACACCACGCCTTCGACGATCTCCTCGATCTCGGAGGCTACGGAGCTCCTCTGGCTCGTCGCCATGGAGACGGCCTTGTCCGTCGTCTTGATCACGGCGACATTGGTCGAGGTCTCGACGAGCCCCGGGATATCCGCGCTCATCTTGATGACGCCGTGCGGCAAGGCTGAGATCGCTTGGAGCAACTTCGCCTGAAGCGCCGTCTTCATCACCTTGCCGTTCTGGATGTTGACCCTCTCGGACAACGCCACCGCGAGGCCTTTCTCGACGGTCGCGAACTCGGCCTTGACGGTGGCCTCGTAGGCGGCCGCGATCTTCTTCGCCTCGGCCAGCTTGTCCTTCGGGACGAAGACGACCACCTCGCACTCGCGCGGGATGGCGTTATGCTTGCTGCCGGCGTTGATGGACGAGAGCCGGGCGCCGAGAGGCGCCAGCTTCGTCAATAGCCGGCTGGCGATCTTGATGGCGTTGCCCCGCCCCGCGGCGATGTCGAGCCCGGAGTGGCCGCCGCGCAGGCCCGAGACCTTCAGCCCGACGGCGACCGTCCCCGCGGGCGCGTCCTCGAGCTCCGCGTTCCACGAGGCCAGCGTGTCCTTGCCGCCCGCGCAGCCCACGTAGAGGGCGCCTTCCTCCTCGGAGTCGAGGTTCAGCAGCGTCTTACTCTCGAGGAAATCCTTGCCGAGGTTCGACGCGCCCGTCAGCCCCGTCTCCTCGTCGATGGTGAAGAGCATCTCGAGCGGGCCGTGCTCCAAGGACTTGTCCTCCATGACGGCCAGGTTCGTGGCCACGCCGATGCCGTTGTCGGCGCCGAGCGTGGTGCCGTCCGCCATCAGCACCTTGTCTTTGCGCACGATCGTGATGGGGTCCTTCTCGAAGTCGTGCTTCTTATCCGCGTTCTTCTCGCAGACCATGTCGAGGTGCCCCTGGAGGCACAGAGGCCGCACCTTCTCTTTGCCGGGCGTGGCGGGCTTCTGAACCACAACGTTGCCGAGGGCGTCGCGCTTGGCCTTCAGGCCGAGCTTCTGAGCCGTCTCATAGACGTACTTCGAGATGGCTACCTCGTTCTTCGAGCCCCGCGGGATGCGGGAGATCTCGGCGAAATACTTCCAAACCAATTGGGGCTTGAGCCCCTCGATCGCGTCTGCCATGTTCTTTATCTCCTCTACATGATCGCCGTCGGCGGGGCGGGTTCATCGGGATCACCCGCATTCGACAGCGGTACGAGCACCAGGTACGCCACGAGAACGACGAGGACGGGGATCGCCAACCATGAGGCGACCCCGCTCATGCCGGGGACCGCCCAGAACTCAGGGATGCCCTGGATGCGGTCGCGCGCGAAGACGGCCGTCGCGATGAAGAGCCCCATCAGCGCCTCTCCCGCGATGAGCCCGGATGCCGACAGCATGCCGGCGTTCTCGACCCGCGCTTTCTGCGCGGCATTGTAGCCGCGCGCGGCCGCCCTCTTGTCCACCCACCCGCGGATCAATCCTCCGACGAAGATCGCGAAGGTCGTCTCCAGCGGCAGGTACATGCCGACGGCGAACAGCATGGGGCTTCTCACCTTCACCAGGATCATCGAGATCCCCATCGCGATGCCGACGATCACCAGCGGCCAGGCCATCTCGCCGCCCACGATCCCCTGGGAGAGCGCGGCCATCAGGCCCGCCTGCGGCGCGGGGAGCTTCGGGCCGCCGAAGCCGCCGATCAGCGGATTGGCGGCGAGGTCGGCGTTATGAAGGACGTAGAGGGGGAAGAACATCACGAGCCCCGCTAGGATCACTCCGATGACGTCGC
>JAPLKK010000163.1:9695-26811 GCA_026388115.1 Elusimicrobiota bacterium
AGGAGACGCAGACGACCGCCGCGACCCCCAGGACCGCCGCCACGCCATCGACGCCGCGAGCTCCGATGATGACCATGACGAGCGCGGCGACGACGGTCGTCGCCAGCGTCAAGCCGGAGACGGGATTGTTGGAAGAGCCGATCATCCCGACCAGATTCCCCGATACCGCGGCGAAGAAGAAGCCCGTGATCAGCATGACGATCGCGGCCAGGACCGCCCCGAGGATCATATGCGTGAAGTAGAAATACAGGACGATCATGAGCCCGAAGACGGCCATGATGGAGAGGATCACGGTCTTAAAGGACAGATCCCGCTGAGTCCGCTCGGTCGCTTCCGCCTGCGTGGCGGACTTCTGCACGTCCGCGATGCCCCGCTTGATGCCGAGGATCAGGTTCGCGCGCATCTTCCAGAGGGTATAGCAGGCGCCCACCAGCATGCCGCCGACCGCGATCGGCCGGACGATGTACCGGTAGAGGTGGCCCGTGAGGGCGCCCCAGGCCGCCAGCGTGTTGCCGTTGTTCATCGCGACATACTTGTCGATCTCTTGCGGGCCGAGGAAGAACACGAGGAGAGGGACGAACAGGCCCCACGCGAGGAGCCCGCCGGCGAAGTTGAGAGCGCCGAGCTCGGGACCGATGATGTAGCCGACGCCGATGTAAGCCGGGGTGACCGCCGGAGCCGAGATGGTCGTGATGCCTCCGGTCGCGATCTTCTCCGCGTCTCCTTTAAGACCAAGCCTCACGAACGATTCCTTGACCCGCCCGACCATCACCTGGAAATCGTTCGAGGAGGCGAACACGCTCAGACCGTCCATCAGCTTGATGAACGCGCCGACCGCCATCGCCTTGAACAGCATGATCGCCGCTCCCGCGCCGCGCTGCCCGGCCTTGTGGATCTCGGAGGCGGCGACGGATTCGGGGAACGGCAGGGACGGATCCTCCACCATGACGCGCCGCAGCACCGTGACGAACATGATGCCCAGGATGCCGCCCAGGATCATCAAGGACGACGCGATGCAATATTCCTTCAGCATGTTCCCGGGAGTGAAGGTCCAGAGGTGGAGGACGACGAAGGCGGGGATGGTGAAGATGGCGCCCGCGGCGATCGACTCGCCGATGGAGCCGACGGTCCTCGCGAAGTTCTCCTCGAGGATCGAGCCCTTCATGAGGCGCAGCACCGCCATGCCGATGACCGCGGCCGGATACGTCGCGGCGATCGTCATGCCGGCCTTGAGGCCGAGATAGGCGTTCGCGGCGCCGAGCACCACGCACATGAGGAGCCCTATGAGGAGGGCACGGAGCGTGAATTCCTTCATGTCCGTGTTGGCCGGCACGTACGACCGGAACTTCGGGGCGTCGCCTTCAGGTTTCACTTCTGTCATCGGAGTCTCCAAGGGGAGAGATGTCTACCCGCCACTGCTGGCCAGCAACTCTAGCACCTTCGGGACGCTTTCTTCAATCGCCGGGACATTATTGTATACTTGCCCGATTCATCTTCTGCGTCAGGGAGAGAGACACCATGGTGACTGGACTCGTGCTGGTCCGGCTGATGGCCGGCAAGGAAAAGCAGGCGCTCCAAAAGATCAAGGAGACCAAGGGCGTCTCCCACGTCTCCGCGGTCTTCGGACGCTGGGACCTCGTCCTCGACATGGAGACGGAGGACCTGCCGAGCCTGTCCAACACGGTGGTCCACAACATCCGGGCCATCCCGGGCATCCTTTCCACCGAGTCGCTGATCACGACGGCGATCTGACGGGCGGACGACCCGTGCTCTCGATCCGCCGCGCGCGGGTCCGCTGGCGCAAGGCCGCAGCGACGCTCGCGCTTCTGCTCGTCGCGGCGCCGCGCCTCGCGCGCGCCGCCCCCGCTCCCGCCGACACCTTCGCCTACGACATCGTGGGCGACGTGAACACCCTCGACCCCCACTGGCAGTACGACTCGGTCAGCCACACGGTGGCCCGGCAAGCCTACGAGACGCTGATCTTCTACCGCGGGACCTCCGTCAAGGACCTCGACCCGCTCATCGCGAGCGTCGTGCCGGCCCGCGAGAACGGCCTCGTCACGGCGGACGGCCTGCGCTACACCTTCCCGATCCGCAAGGGCGTGCGCTTCCACGACGGCTCTCTCTTGACGCCGGCGGACGTGAAATATTCGTTCCTGCGCTTCCTCCTCATGGACCGCGCGGGCGGAGGCTCGGGCCTCCTGCTCGAGCCGATCCTAGGACTGCAGTCCACGCGCGACGGCCAGGGCAGGCTCCGCAACGGCGTCTTCGCGGCCGCGGACGGCGCCGTGCGGGTCGAGGGCCAAGCCGTGGTCATCGAGCTGGAGAAGCCCTTCGCGCCCTTCCTTCAGATCGTGGCCGCCTTCTGCCCCGTCGTCTCGAAGTCCTGGGTCGTCGCCCACGGCGGGTGGGACGGGACGGCGGCGACGCTGGATAGGATCAACAACATCCCAAAAGAAAGCTCTCCCCTGCACGAGCACATCAACGGCACGGGCCCGTTCACCCTCGAGAGCTGGGACCAGAAAGACAAGCGCCTCGTGCTCGCGCGCTTCGACAAGTACTGGCAGGGCCCCGCCCGGCTCAAGCGCCTCGTCTTCAAGACCGTCGACGACCCCGCCGCGCGCCCCGAGCGCATGGCCTCGGGGGAGGCCGACGCGACGATGCTCGAGCGGCGTTTTTTGCCGCAGATCGAGTCCCTGCCCGGGGTCACCGTCGAAGACGAGCTGCCGCTGTTCGAGGTCCACGACGCCTTCGTCTTCAACCAGCGGATCGACCCCGCCGGCAACCCGGACATCGGCTCGGGCAGGCTCGACGGCGAGGGGATCCCTCCCGACTTCTTCGCCGACGCGGACCTGCGCCGCGCCTTCGCCCACGCCTTCGACTACGAGAGCTATATCCGCGAAGGCTATCGCGGCAAGGCGCAGAAGGCGCGCGGCCCCATCCCGGCGGGGGTCTCCGGCTACGACGAGAGCATGAACGTGCCGGCATTCAACCCCGCCCGCGCCTCGGAGCTGTTCCAATCGGCGTGGAAAGGCAAGGTCTGGCTGCAGGGCTTCAAGTTCGCGGCGACCTACGAGCAGGGACGCACCGACCGCCAGCTCGCCTGCCAGATCCTCAAGCGCAACGTCGAGACGCTCAATCCGAAGTTCAAGATCGAGTGCCGCGCCGTGCTATTCTCCACCTGGCTCAGCCGCTTCGTCCAGGGAAAGTACCCGCTGGTGAACACCCGCTGGGTGCTCGACTATCCCGACCCGCATAACGCGGTCCAGCCTTTCCTCGACAGCCAGGGGTACTTCGCCAAGGCGACCGGCTACTCCAACGTCCGCGCCGACCGGCTCATCCGGGAAGCGGCGACGGAGCTCGAGCCGGACCACCGCAACGCGCTGTACCGCGAGATCCAGGCCCTGGCGGCCATCGACCTTCCCGCGTTCTTCACCGTGGACACCTACGCCGTGCGCGTCTACCGCTCGAACGTGCGGGACTGGGCGTACAACCCGATGCTCGATTACGGCTATTTCTACCCGGTCCACAAAGAAGGACCGTGACGCCGCCGTCTCCTCGGCGACAAGTCGAAATATCCTAAAATCTCCTCGGACATGCCCTCCGCCAACGGTTCGGCTTCGAAGGCCGATGCCCGCACCATCGACCCGCGCCTGACGCTCAACGCGCTGCTCGACGAGAGCGAGGCCCGCTTTCCGAACCGCATCGCGCTGGTCACGGCCGGCCAGTCCTTCGATTACACGCGCCTGCGCGAACGCGCGCGCAAGGCCGCGGCGGCCTTCCGGGCGCGCGGGGTGCGCAAGGGCGACAGCGTGGCGCTGGTGCTGCGCAACGGGCCGGAGTTCGTCGTCGCGTACTTCGCGCTCGCCCGCCTCGGCGCCGTCGCCGTCCCCGTCAACTTCCTCGTGACCAAGCCCGAGGAGCTGCGGTTCATGCTCGAGGACTCGGGCGCGGTCGGCGTCGTCACCCAGCGGGAGTTCCTGAAGGGCCTGCTCCCGGCGCGCAAGAACCTGCCGCGGCTGCGGTGGATATGGTCGCGCGACGGCGATCAGCCCGAATGCGGCGTGGAGGACTTCGCCCGCTTCGTCGACGCCGGCGACGCGGAAGCCTTCGCTCAAGGAGAGGCCGCGCCGGACGACGTCGCCGCCATCCTCTACACCTCCGGCACGACCGGCCTGCCCAAGGGGGTGATGCTGAGCCACGCCAACATGGTCACCGACGTGGACGCGTGCCTGCGCCTCATCGGCTTCACCGAACGCGATGTCATCCTGTGCATCCTGCCGATGTTCCACACTTTCGCCTGGACGGCCAACGTCCTGGCTTCCCTGCGGCTCGGCGCCAAGCTCGTGGTCTGCCCGGCCGTCGCGCCGCCGATGCCGTGGCTGAAGCTCATGGCCAAGCACCGCGTCACCCTGTTCACCGCGGTGCCGCCGGTCTACACCCTGCTTGCCAAGGAGGTCAAGGGGTTCAAGGGCCTGGCGCTCAAGCACTGGTTCTTCCGGCGCGTGAAGCTCTGCGTCAGCGGCGCGGGCCCGCTGCCGCCCGACACGGCCGATACCTTCGGGGAGCGCATGGGCATCCCCATCACCCCCCGCGCTGGAGGGGATGCGGCTGCGGGTCATCGACGAGGCGGAACGCGAGCTGCCGCCGGGCATCGAGGGGGAGATCTGCGTCCAGGGGCCGTGCGTCATGCTGGGCTACCGCGGCCGTCCGGAGGCGACGCAGGACACGTTCACGAGCGACGGCTGGTTCAAGACCGGCGACATCGGGATCCTCGATGACGACGGCTACCTCTTCATCCGCGACCGCAAGAAGGATATGATCATCGTGAAAGGCCTCAAGGTGTTCTCGGCCCAGGTGGAGCAGGTCTTGATCACGCACCCGGACGTGGCGGAGGCCGCCATCGTCGGCGTTCCGGAAGGCAACGGAGAGGAGCGCATCAAAGCCTACCTGGTCCTGCGCGACGGCGCGGCCCCGGACAAGGCGGCGCTGATGCACTTCTGCCGCGAGCATCTCGACACCTACAAGCGGCCGCGCGACATCGAGATCGTCCCTGCGCTCCCCAAGAACGCGCTCCAGAAAGTCCTCAAGCGGGTCCTACGACAGCAAGCAATCGAAAAACGCCAGATCTCCTGAGGCTGCTTCCCCCGCCGCTACGCCAGGGTCTCGACGCCGCGGCCCGGCTCGCCGGCGCGCCGGTCTACGTCGTCGGCGGGGCGCTGCGCGACGCGGCCCTGCGCCGCCCCGTCGCCGACCTCGATCTCGCTTACGCTGGCGACGCCGAGCGATTGGCGCGCGAGCTCGCGCGGGCCGTGGGCGGCTCGCTGGTCGTCTTGGACGACGTCACGCGGGTCTATCGCGTCGCCACGGCGCAGGGCCAGATCGACGTGGCGGCCCTGCAGGGAAAAGACATCCTCGAAGACCTCGAGCGGCGCGACTTCACGGTCAACGCGATCGCGGCGCCCGTCGAGGCGGCGGGGACCGGGGCGCGGCTCGGCGCCGCGATCGATCCGCGCGGCGGCCTGGCGGACCTGAAGTCGCGCACGCTGCGCGCCTGCGGTCCCGAAGCCTTCCGCGACGACCCCGTGCGCCTTCTGCGCGCCTTCCGCATCGCCGCCCAGCTCGGCCTGCGCATCGCGCCGCGCACGCTCGCGGCGATCCGCCGGACGGCGCCGCGCATCCGGCGCTCGGCGGGCGAGCGCGTGCGCCAGGAGCTGCTCGCCCTGCTCGCCGTCGAAGGCGCGGGCGGCTGGGTCCGGCGCATGGACGAGGCTCGCCTGCTGACCGCGCTCGTCCCCGAGCTCGAGAAGTCGCGGGACTGCGCCCGCGTCTACTACGGCGCGGGGGGGGTGATGCGCCACACGCTCGACGCCGTCGAGCGGATGGATCTCCTACTGGCGAGGCTGCCCGCGGCCCTGCCGGGCCTGGCGGAGCCCGTGCGCGAGCACCTGGCGAACTGGGCCGGCGGGCACGCGGAGGCGCTCTTGCGCCTGGCGGTGCTGGTGCACGACATCGCCAAGCCGGCCACGGCGCGCAAGATCGACGGCCGCCTCCGCTTCTTCGGCCACGACACGCGCGGCGCGCGCATGGCGGAAAAGGAGCTTTCGCGCCTGCGCTTCTCGCGCCGGGAGATCGACGCCGTCAGCGCCTGCGTGCGCCATCACCTGCGGCCGGGAAGCCTCGCCGCCGCCGACGCCATCTCGCGGAAGTCGATCTACCGGTTCTTCCGTGACCTCGGCGAGCACGGGGTCCCGCTGCTGTTGGTCTGCTGGGCGGACTACGCGAGCTACCTGCCGCAAGCCCGCGTGAAGGCGGCGCTGCGGGGGCTTTCGAAAGACCCCGGCCCGCCCGGCCCCGAGCGCGAAAAAACGGTGCGGCATCTGCGGATCGTCACCCTGCTCCTTCGCGCCTACTTCACCCGCGCCGAGGTGGCCCGGCCGACGCGGCTCTTGGACGGCCACGAGATCATGCGGGAACTCGGCATCCCGCCCGGCCCCGCCGTCGGCCGCATCCTCGCGCGCCTCGCCGAGGCCCAGGCCGTCGGCCGCGTCAAGGATCGCGAAAGCGCCCTGCGCCTCATCCGCCGTTTCAAGCGGCGTTAGCCCGCCTGCACGGCCCGTTTCCCCTCGACGCAGTCCCAGGGAGGAAGGCGCAATAAATCGGTAACGGCAATCAGCCTAAATTCCGAATACGCTCGGAGCTCCGGGCGGCACCATGCTCTTGCGCTGGAACACCTTACTTCTGGCCGCGCCGGTCTTCTTTTTCGCCTCGCCGGCGTCCGCCGCCGACAGCGGTCCGCCCACCCCCACCGGGGCGCCGTTCGTCACCGACTGCAACGGCGTCGTCACCAACGGCCGCTCGACGAACTCCCGCAAGCCGACGATCAGCCTCTCGTTCCAGGACAGCGGCTCCACCGTGACGACGTCGGGCCTCCATTACCGCCACTATCCGCTGGCGGCCAATCAGGAAGGCCTGCGCAATCCCACGACGAGCTTCGTCCGTCTGAATACTCTGGCCTTCTTCGACTTCAACGACCTCGACGTCAGCTCGGTCACCGATCATTCCTACAGCAACAACGACGGCCTGTGGAACAGGAAAGGCGACGGAACCCTCAACGTCGATTGCAAGAACGGGACCTACCCCGCCAAAGTGCCCAGCAGCCTGAGCGATGACGCCAACCCGACCGACGGCGGGCTGTACGGCAATTACGGCAGCGCCCTTCAGTTCAAGGATTGCCCGCCCGATCAGGACTACGTCTACGAGGGCATGACCCTGCCGCAATCCACCGGCCCACTCAACGCCGGCAACGGGGTCATGACCATCGAGATGTGGATCAACCAGGACGACTCCAGCATGATCCAGCCCGTGGTCGAGTTCTCGACCCAGGTGCAGGGCTACTTCAATCCCACCGGCCAAGTCAACGGCTCCACCTACACCGTGATATTGTCGTCCGGCCTCAGCATCTGGCTCAACCGCTACGGCGATTCTTCCACCGCCCGCCCGGGCGCGGTCTTCGTCGACTTCGCCACCAACGAAACCACGCCCGCGCACCATCAGGTGTTCACGAACGGCAGCGTCCTGCCGGCCGGCGGCTGGCATCTGCTGACCGTGGTTTACAATGAGTACACGGCCAGCGATGCCGACGGACGCCAAGGCGTGGGGAAGATCTACGTCGACGGCGTCGTCGTCGCGAGCGCGAGCGTGGGGGTCTTCGGCCTGCAAAACCTCGGGGAGATGCGCATCGGCTACAGCACCGCGGCCACGCTTGCCACGGGGGCCGGTTGGCCGGCCCTCGTAGGAAACAACAGGCACGGGCACACGTTCAAAGGCGTCCTAGACCAACTGCGCGTCTTGAACGTCGGGCTCCTCCCCCAGGAGGTCGCCGCCGATTACGACGGCGGAAGCCTTACCGTCGCGAGATCGGGCGGACTGGTCACCGCCGCCAAGGTCCAGGCCGCGGAGTACCCTGCGAAGTGCAATCCGACGCTCAACGACGCCTACTATCCGTTGCCCAGCGGCTGCACGCAACAGCTCACGATCTCGCGAACCCCCGGTTCGGGAGACGACTCGGGACCCCAACTCGATTACGGCGCCAACAACATCGCCTTCAACGTGCAGGACCGCGCGGGCAACCTCGGCTCGGTGGTCGAGGCGCTCACCGTCGCGATCTCCCAGCCGCCCCCGCCGGCAGTCATCTTTCCCAACCTGACCCTCACGAACGACCAGACCACCATCTCGTATTCGTGGACGCCGCCGTCCAACATCTGCCTGAACCCTGCGCCCACCTACGATATCTACGACTGCAACGGGAACACGCTCTACCACGGGCTGGCGGGACCCAGCAACACCGAGACGGTCCCCGGACCCAACCAGCGCGTGGGCCGGGTGATCAACTCCATCGACAGGTTCCAGACGGTGCAGAGCGGTTCGACCACGGTCTACGGCCTGCCCTCGAACTGCATGCAGACCTACACCTACGCGAACCCGCCGGGATCGTTCTTGGCCAACAATTTCGGGGTCAGCAGCATGACCCTGAATTGGACTTCGAACGGCAACCCGACTTTCACCCGTTGGCAGCTCCGGCAGTACTCCGACAACACCTTCACCTCCGTGATCTCGACGCGCATCCCCATCGAGCAGAACTTCACCTCGACCTACACCGTCCTGACCGGCCTCAAGGCCGGCCAGGCCTATTACTTCGGCGTGCGGGCCTTCAACGGCAGCGGGACCGACCAAGGCACCCCCGGCAACAAGTACACGACGGAGCTGGACCTATCCGCATTCACGCTGCCCTCGACGACCACCCTGCGCGGCGTCGCCATCGACGATCACACGATCTACTGGAGCTGGGACTCGGCCTGTCCCGCCGCGCCGGCCCCGTGCACGGGGATCAGCTACGTCCTAAACGTGTCCACGACGTATCCCGACGGCAGCACCCACCTGCTGAACATCTACACGGGAGCCAACAACTACTTCACTGACAGCTCCTCGCCGTTTCCCTACACCCCAAACATGGGCATCACCGCCCAAGCGTACGCCCAGACCGGCTCGGGCAACGCCTTGCCGAGCGCTTTCACGACGGTGTACACGCTGGCGGATCCGCCCACCACGCTGTTTGCGACGGACCTCACGAGCTCCAGCGTGGTCCTGAACTGGGATCAGGGCCCCGGCCCCAATCCCGGCTACACGAGCTACGAGATCCGCCGTTCCTCCAACGTCAACATATTCGGAGTCATCAGCACGGTCACCACCGGCGGCACGTCGCTCACGATCCAGCACCTCCTGCCGAACTCGACCTATTTCTTCCAGATCCGAGCCTCGAACGTGGACGGCATCCTCAGCGCCCCGGCCCCGGTCGATGGGCCTATCATCACCCTCGGCTCCAGCGGGATATCGCAAAGCAGCTCCCCTTACACCACCTACACGCAGATCTCCGACGCGGCCGCCATCTGGCATTTCGACGAGAGCGCGGGGACGGCCGCTTACGACGCGACCATCTACGGCAATAACGCCCAGCTCGGGTGCCTCGGCAGCGCCTGCATCAGCACGCCCACCTGGACGACGGGGCCGTCGGGCCTCGGCTCCAGCCTCCGGTTCTCCGGCCAGTCGAACGGCTTCCTCCAGGTGGCGACGACGACCGCCCTCAATCAGGGCGCCGCGACGGGGCTGACGCTGGAGGCCTGGGTCGAGCCGACCAGCGTGCACCAGGCGCCCGAGGCGACCGCGCTCGTCCGCGGCGCCTACACGGACTTCGACTACACGCTGGACGTGGTCAACGCCAACCGCTGGCGCTTCCAGGTGCGCGACAGCGGCAACAATGTATGGCCGCTGCAGACCGCGGCGCTGTTGGACATGAACCATTGGCACCAGCTCACGGCCGTCTGGACGTCCGCGCCGTGGGTGCAGCGCCTCTACGTTGACGGCGTCTTCCTTTCCTCCGCCGCCTTTGCGGGAGCCACGGGCGCCCGCGCCGCGGCGCCCGCCGTCGGCTGGCCCCTCACGATCGGGAACCGTCCCGTGAACGACGCCGGCAGCAGCTACAACGCCCCCTTCCAGGGCCTCGTCGACGAGGTGAAGATCATCAACCGCGCCCTCTCCGCCGCCGAGATCGCGGCCGAGTACGGCGGCAGCCATGCGCAGACCGTTCACGCGCCGTGGCCGAACGACCAGCTCCTCTTCACGATCCCGGCGAACGCCTTCGGCGGCGCGGGGAACGTCATGGTGTCGAACGACCCGCGGAACAGCCCCTTGCAGGCCTCGGCGGCGAACGTGAGCGCCGCGCTCGCGGCGCCGCAGACCTTCGAGGACTTCGACGGCAACATCGTCGCGCTCGGTACGATGACCCTCATCAACGGCTCGCTGTTCGAAGCCATCGCGCTCGTCAACGGCGCGCCCTTCGTCGGGTACTTCGGCTCCACGGTGACGATCAGCATCCCCTACTCCGACGCCGACAACAACGGTTTGGTCGATGGGACCACCCCTCCGATCGAGGCGAGGAACCTGCGGCTGTACACCATCGAGGAAGGCGTGCCCCGCTGGAGGCAGCTGACCGCCACGGTGGACACCGCGAACCACCGGGTGCTCGGACTGACGCCGCACTTCTCCGTGTTCGCGTTGTTCGGAGCCAGCAGCATCCAGCCGACGCTCGGCAAGGTGACGGTGTATCCGGTGCCGTGGAAGCCGGGATCCATGGGCCGCTTCGACTCGGCGACCTTCAACGGCAAGACGGGCCTGGCCTTCTCGAGCCTGCCGTCCGACGGCGTGATCAAGATCTTCACCTTGAGCGGAGAGCAGGTGATCGAGCTGCAGTTCTCGACTTTCAATGACGGCACGGTGATCTGGGACGGCAAGGACGCCGGCGGCCACCCGGTCGCCAGCGGCGTCTATCTCGCGCTGGTGCGCAACTCGGCCGGGAACAAGATCGTCAAGTTCGCGATCGAACGATGAGACGGCTTCTTTGTCTGACGGTGGCGGCGACGCTATGGCCCTCCGGGGCGATGGCGGCCTTCACGCGCGATTTCACCGGGACCAGCGCCGGGACGTTCTTGAAGCTGCCCATCGACGCGCGCGGCGCGGCGCTCGGCGGAGCGATGGACGCGGCCGCCGAGGACGTCAGCGCCCTGCACTGGAACCCGGCGGGCCTGGCCGGGGTAGCCACCCGGCACGTGAGCGCGTCCTACCTTTCCTACCTGCAAGGGATCAACTACGGATTCATCGGCCTCGCCCACCCGCTCGAGTCGCTCGTCTCCCGCCCGCGCCGCGAGCTGGCGCCGACCGGGCTCGGCACGGTGGCCCTGGGGGCGGTCTATCTCAACGCGGGAACGCTGCAAGAGAAGGACAACACGGGCGCCGCGACCGGCGGCGCCTTCGCCCCGACGGACGTGGCGATCATGGTGGGCTGGGGGGGAGCGATGACGCGCTCGCTCGACCTCGGCGTGACGTTGAAAGCGGTGCGCGAGCAGATCCAAGCCTCGGCCACGACCGCCGCCGGCGATTTCGGGGCGCGGCTGCGGCTGCGCGTCGGTCCGGTGCCCTACGCCTTGTCGGCGAGCATCCACAACGCCTACGGACATCTGAAGTTCCACGATCAGAACGATCCCCTGCCGCTCACGGGGCGCATCGGGGCCGCGGCGGAGCTCTTGCCGGGCTGGCTCGTCCTCGCGAGCCTCGAGGCGCCGCGAGACAACAGCCCGTTCGCCTCCTTCGGCACCGAGTTCGCGTACTTGTTCCGGGACAAGTTCGGAGGGGCGCTGCGCCTCGGCTTCAACGGCATGACCCGGCGCGGGCAGCTGGAGGGAACGAGCGGGCTCTGTCTCGGCCTAGGAGGGCGCTGGGACCGGCTGAGCTTGGATCTCGCCTGGCAGCCTTACGGGGTCTTCGGCGACGCGAACCGCTTCACCCTTTCCTATCGCTTCTGAAGCCCGTACAGCCCGGCGGCCCGCGCGGCCTCGTAAGCCGCGTACGGCACCAGCGCGAAGCGGCCCGCCCGAGCCTGGGTCGAGGAGGCCTCGAAAGAGGCCCCGGGCAAAAAATGCACGGCAAGCGCGGTCGGCACGGCCGGCCCCCGCCCCTCGCGCTCGATGAAGGCCACCTCGACTTCGTGGTGAGCCGTATCGAACGGCAGCGTCCTCATGTTGGCCTCGAGCTTGGGCAGGGTGTCGGGCCGGCCCTTCTTGTCGACCGCCCGATAGTGGTCGTCGCCCACCATATAGAAGGCCTGTATCCTCTGGCCGCGGTTGAGGGCCAGCAGCCGGAAGAGGGTCGTTTCCCCGTCATCGAGCGTCCCCATCGCGACGGGCGAGTAGGCGAAGAAGGGGGAGAAACTGTCGAGCGCCGCCCGCGCCACCGGATGGCGCAGGCGTGCCGGCGTCATGTCCGGCTTGCGGGGGTCGTCGCCGGCCGGAACGAAGACCACTTGATCGACGCCCAGCTCCGCGATCGCCTTGAGACCGACGAGGACGTGGGCCCAATGGATGGGGTCGCCGGCCAGGGGATAGAAGGCGATCCGGACGGGCCGAGGCTGGACGGGAACGGCCGGATCCGCGTCCGAATAGCGCAGCGGCCGGCCCGGCTCGATCGTCCCGGCCGCGGCGCGCTGCGCGATCCGCGCCAGGATCGGCTCCGCGTCCCTCTCCACGGCATCGAGGACGGGGTCCGGCCCGCCCTCCTCCCGCATCGCCGCCAGCTGGGATCGGATGACCTCGACGAGGCGCCGCGCCTGGGCGACCGCCTGCGGCTGGACCTCCTCGTCGGCAGCCGCGATCGGGGCCGCGAACGCCCGGCGCAGCTCGGCGAAACGCTCGCCGAGACGGTTGGGGCGGCCCCGGAAGGGATGGAGGGAGGGCGCGAGCTCGGCCGGCGCCGCGACGGTCGCGTTTGGAAGGGCGAGGAGAACGGGCGGCGCGACGATGGCCGACAAGGCAAGGCTCGACGGAGGAGCCAGCGAGACAGCCAAAGGCGCGGCGACCCCGGCCGGCGACACCACGGCGGCGGAGACGGTGGGGGAAACGCCGGCCGCATCGATCGCGACGGGAGCCGTGACCCGCTGGGCCCACAAGGGAGCGACGAGCCAAAGGGTCGCCGTCCACACGGCCATCAGCCGTCCCATCCGCCTCATGCCACAAGAGTACATGCCGGCGGGCATCGCGGTAAGGGCCATTGGGCCATCCGCGGGATGGTACTCTTAGCACGGCGGGACCGGGCTTCCTCCGATGCGCATATGTGCTAATATCGGCGCGATGGCTGGCAACCTGAAGGCGATCCTGGCCGAATTCATCTGCGCTTTCGCCTTCGTCTTCGCCGGAGCGGGCGCCGTCTGCGTCGACGCCCTGAGCGGGGGGAGACTCGGCTGGACCGGCATCGCCCTCGCCCACGGCCTGGCCGCCGCGGTCCTGGCTTCGACCTACGGCCGCGTCTCCGGCGCCCAGTTCAATCCCGCGCTGACCCTCGCGCTGTTCGCCAACGGCCGGCAGAACGTCGTCCTCACGGTCTTCTTCCTCATGGCCCAGCTCCTGGGAGCCACCCTGGCCGCGGTATTCTTGAAGGCGGCCCTGCACACCCGACCCGAGATCTTGACGGGCGCGCCGTTCCTCGGAGCCTGCGACCTCTCGAGCGTGGGCTACAAGGCCGCGACCCTCATCGAGGCGATCGGCACCTTCTTCGTCGTGACCGCGGTGTACGCCACCACGATCCGCTCGGGCGAGCGCGAGGACTCGGCGCCATGGGTGCTCGGCGCCGCTTACGCTTTCGGCGTGCTGGTCTGCGGCCCGCTGACGGGAGGCGCGCTGAACCCGGCCCGGGCCTTCGGCCCCGAGCTGGCCAGCGGGCACTGGTCGTTCTGGTGGGTGTATTGGGTCGGGCCGCTGGCCGGCGCGGCGGCCGCGGCGCTGCTCTACGAGCATCTCTACCTTGATAAAACGGCCAAAGAGCCGCTATAATCGGAGGGAAGCGCGGGCGTAGTTCAATGGTAGAATGAGTGCTTCCCAAGCATTAGACGTGGGTTCGATTCCCATCGCCCGCTCCAATTTCCTATCAACCTCATAGATCACGTCGCCTGGAGCCTGGTACACCACTGGACGCTGATCCTCAGCGTCATCGCGGCCGTGGCTTCGCTGCCTCCCGCGCTCTATGCACTCGGACAGACCCTGTTCAGCATGCGGCCTCATCTGAAGCACGACCTCGAGATACTCCAGATGCTCGACCCGGCCGACCCGAACTACAAGCTCGTGAAAGCCTACGTCGACCGGGCCATCGTGGACAAGTACGGGCGCCCCTCGCCCCCGTGGATCTTCAGCTGGCAGGGCGTCGTCGTCGGGCTGGCGGGCTGCGTCTTCATGATCTTATGGACGGTCAAGCTGCGCTCGGTCGGCTACCGCTACTGGCCGTGGCTCACCGGCGTCATCGCCTCCGTCTTCTTCAGCCAGTTCGCCGCGAGCCTGAGGGAGAAAACGATGGCCGCCAAGCGCAAGGCGTCCGCTCCGGCCGAGGTCCCGCCCGCCCTCACGGAGCCCGCGGCCGACTAGTCGACTGGTGGCGCCGATTCCCCTTATGAGCCTGCTGCTCGCCCTCGCGATGGGTCTCACGACGCAGGCGGCCGAGAACGTCAACGTCACGGTCAGCAAGATCAAGGGCTTGGACCTCCGCGTCTACGGGTTCGTGGAAGCGGAATACCTGCAAGACACGACCCAGCCCGCGTTCCTCGAGGAGGAAGACCATTACGCCGTCCCGACACGGACGACCGTGACGCCGAAGAGCGGGGTCGCGACGGGCAAGCAGAATTTCGCCGGCCAGCACAACCGCTCCCTGATGAGCGTGCGCAACAGCCGGCTCGGCTTCGACCTGACCATCCCGAAGACGGAGTCCGGCCTCGACAGCGAGGGCATCATCGAGCTGGACTTCTTGGGCAACCAGGCGTCCGGCGCCAACGAGCGGGATACCCTCAATAATCCCGCCGTGCGCGTCCGCCACGCCTACGCGAACCTCACCTACGACGACTGGAACGCCAAGATCGGACAGACGTGGTCGCTCTTGGGCTGGCAGCCGTACTACTTCCCGGGCGAGGCCATCGACCAGCCGGGCCCCGGCCAGCTGTACCGCCGCTTCGTGCAGGCGCGTGTCATGAACACGCGGAAGCTCGGCGACGCCTGGACCTTCGAGAGCGCGGCCGACATGGCAAAGCCGGCGCAGATGAACTCGGGGTTGCCCGAATGGCACGGCGGCCTGCGGCTCGCCTCGACGAAATGGAAAGCGGCTTCCGTCGCGGGCGGCGGCGCCTCCATGGTCGGGCTCTCGGCGGCGGTGAGCGGAGCGCTCATCCCGATCCGCACCAACGGGTTCGGCAACCCCACGGGAAGCGTGGTCGCCTTCGACGCGGCCGTGCCGATCATCCCGTCTTCCGACGGCAAAGACCGCTCCAACACCCTCGTCTGGATGGGCGAGCTTGCCAGCGGCAACGGTATCGGCGGCCTTGAGTACGCGGGCTTGACCAGCGGCGTGAGCCAGGTGTCCGCGGGCACGGCCGGCTCGGCCGCCATCGACTCCGGCATCGCCGGGACGAACCTCGACGGCAACGCCGAGCTCATCCGGTATCGCGCGTGGCGGACACACCTGCAGTATTCCCTGCCGGGCGGCAAGTGCGCCGCCTCGGTCGGCTACGCGCAGGTGGAGGCCCGCAACCTCGACCGCTTCTCGGACCCCCTGTCGGCCGACAACGGGTTCTATCCGAAGATCCAGTTCGTCTACGCGAGCCTGATGTACGATCCGCTCGCCTGGCTGCGCTTCGGGGCGGAATGGAACCAGACGCGCGACACCTACAACGACCCGAACAACCGGACCGCGGCCAACAACCGCGTCCAGATCTCGACGTTCCTGATGTTCTGACACCGGTCCGCAAGACCCTGGCCGGCAGGCGTCCGGCTTCTGAGCGGCCTCCAACTCTGGTAGAATAATCCCGCCATGAAGATCCTCACTTTCAACTGCTGCGCCGTTCCGATGCTCGCGCCGGAGGTGGACGCGCGCCTGACGCGCTCGCTCGACGAGATCCGGCGCCTCGACCCCGACGTGGTCTGCCTGCAGGAACTGGCCTCCGCCCAGCAGGCGCAGTGGCTGGCCGATCATTTCGGCTGGCGACAGTCCTATTTCGAGAAGGGAAGGCGCGACTGGACCGCGGGGGGGCTCGCCGTCTTCTCGAAGATCCCGTTCACCGCGACGAGCTTCAAGCCGTTCTCGAAGCAGGGGCCGAGGCTGGGCTACGGCATGGTCTTCCGGATGCTCGGGCAGGGCTTCATGCGCCTGGAGCTCGGCTCCCCGCGGACCGTGCTCTATCACACCCACCTCATCCCGGATTTCGCCGGCCGCTTCACGCTGACGAACTACGGCAAGATCCAGTCGGCCCAAGCCGCCGAGCTGCTCGAGGCGCTGCGCGCCGAGCGCACCGCGAGCCGAGCCCTCGTCGTCGGCTGCCTCAATGCGACGCCCTCCTCGGATATCCTGCGCAAGTTTGCCGAGCTGCGGCTAGGCGACATCCTGGGCGGCTCGGAGGAGTCCAGCGTCGTCCCCGAAGACCGCTTCCCTTCGCGCCTGGGCGGCAAGCGTCGGCTGGCCCGGCTCGACTATATCCTCGACTCGGCCGGCGCGGCACAGGCTTGGTGGGTCTTCGACGAGCTTCACGGCTTCGGCGACCGGCGCTCGACCTTGAGCGACCACCGCGGACTGCTCGGCCAGCTGGGTGACGCCTGAGGCCGCGCAAGGCGACCGGGCCCCGGGTCGGGGCGACCGGGCCCCGGGTCGGGGCGACCGGGCCCCGGGTCGGGGCGACCGGGCCCCGGGTCCGGGCCTCCGGGCGCTCGACGTCGTCCGCTCCGCCGACGGCGCGCTCAAGGCCTCCCTCGCGCTGACCGGCGGGGCGCGGGTCGAGTCGGTGCTGCTGCGGCCGAGCCCGGCGCGATGGACCGCCTGCCTCTCCACTCAAGCCGGCTGCGCGCTCGCCTGTCCTTTCTGCGCCACCGGCCTCATGGGCCTCTCGCGCGACTTGAGCGCCGATGAGATCACGGGCCAAGTCGTCTTCTGGCGGGCGACCTTGAAGGAGTCGGGCCTGGGCTGCGGGCCGCACAACCTC
>JAPLKK010000278.1 GCA_026388115.1 Elusimicrobiota bacterium
ATGTGGAGAGTTCCTTGGAGGCCGAGAAGCCGGAGTCCTCGAAGGAAATTCTCGGCTGGCTGTGGGAATTATAGACGGAGGACAGTGTGCGCGGGCGGGATAGTCCGCCGGATCATTATGTGACGAGCCCTCGAATTATGTGGCGAGCGCTCCGCGGAGGCGTGAAACAAGCCGCGCGCCCTCGCCGAGACTCGGAAGGGAAAGGAAAACTCGCCACATAATGGATACGCCAATGTGAGCACCACGATGGTCTACACGCACGTCCTCAACCGGGGCGGGATGGGCGTGCGCAGCCCGGCGGACCGGATCGGGCTGGAAGACGGTAAAGAGGGCGGATTGCGTTAGGTCTGCCCGCCCAAGCAAGTACTATACCGACCAGCTTGGTCGGCATATCATGTAACGCCGGGGGCGGCGTATTCGGAAAAACCATCGCCCAATGCACACATTCCCATCTGGAATTTCTCAGGAAACGTGTTATCCTAGGTCTACTCACTCACACGTTAGGCGGATGGCAAGAAAATGCTGAAGCTCTCGGGAGATGCGGGTGAGGCGTTTTCCCTTGATATCCGTTCGTACCAATATCCTGAGCTTACTAATGCTGACTGGGATTCCGAGTGGCTTCTCGTTGAGGGTACCGTGCGTCAGCCTAAAGGTCAGTGGGAGTTCTATGAGCCCTGCCTCACAACCTTTGAGTTGCGCTCTCTCGGAAAATGGCTGCGCGCTGTCGCTGGCGGGGAGCAGCCAGGCGAAATCCACTTTACTGAACCGAACCTCCGATTCTCTTGTCGCGATGATTCAATCTGCGTGTGGTGCGCTCATGAGGCAGCGCCTCCGTGGGCAAGTGAAAACGAGAAGTTTGGAGACGGCGTTTGTTTCATCTTTCCGATTGGAAAGAATGACGTGAGTGCTGCTGCACAGGCGGTCGAAACACTGGTCAAAGAGTTCCCTGTTCGGACAAAAGGACCGTGGTAGCGCTTCTGGAAATGAAACCGCCTAACATCGGGTGCAGCGAACGCGGCGGGTTAAGGAGCACTGGTAGCCGCGTTCGCTGACCCCCGCGTTATCGTGACGGGACAGCGTTAGGGGTCGAAGGAGAGGGCGGGACTAGATCAGCGCCGCTTGAGCGCGATGTCGTAGACTCGAGAACGATGACAGACAACTCCAACCTCGACGATCCTCCGAGCTTCGTTCACCCGGTACACGATCCGATAATCGCCGCTTCGAATCCTTCTCAAGCCTTGGAGCGGAGCGGCCAACGGTTTCCCGTACTGCTGGGGCTGGGATTTGAGACGCTCGATGGCGCCCGCAAGCTTCTTTCTAACCGACCGGTCGAGGTCCAACCAGTCCCTATCAGATCGGTCCAGGGAATCCGCTTATGAGAGGAGTGCTGAAAGCGGTCGTGCGCAATCTTCGCCAGCAGATAGTCCTCGATCGAAGGCCCGAGGCGTTCAAAGAGTCTCGCCTGATCTCTACTGGGCAAGTGTCGAATTGCTTGTGCCAACGCAGCGAGGGTCATGCTCTAATGTTAGCAGGGCCGGCTAATTCTATCAAGGTCAAAGCAGTGAGAAGCACGATAACATCCGATGCAGCCGGACGCGGCAAATTAGGGAAGGAGACCGATAGCCGCGTCGGCTGACCGCCACGTTGTGCGTGCAGAGGGAGAAGGTGTCCCACAGCATAAACCAACTACTGACTGACCTGGCGCAAAGTGGCGACCGCAGTGTGGTCTTGATGCCGGGATCACCCCCGCTATTCATTAGGAAACAGGTAGAACGCCCTTCGGGGCCGGAGCTAAGTCGTGACGAGTGCAAAGAGCTTATACTCGCCCTCCTCACGGACGAACAAAGGGACGAGCTCTCCAGAAAAAATAGTGTTCAAGTCACTTTTGGCATCAAGGGATTTGGACGGTACCGGATGCAAGCAAAGCTGGAAGCCGGCTTCGTTGCCGGAACGATCGAAATCATCGAAAGGTGGTACCAAGGGTGACGCACAACATCCGGTGCTGCCGAACGCGGCAAGTTAAGGAACGGCCGACTCGCCCCGACGCGGCTTCTCGAAGGTCGGGCCCAATAGGCCGCGTCGGCAGACCGTGGCGTTATGCGTCTAGGAAGATGTCGAGCGGACAAAAGTGCAAGTGGGCCTCCCCTGTATTTTGATCCTTGACATGTATATACATATGTATTACACTGTGCTCGAATGAGCATCCGGTGGGACCCCATCAAGAATGAGTGGCTCAAACACGCGAGAGGCATATCCTTTGAGGAGGTTGTCCGTGCTACGTTCGTCACCACCATCGAGCATCCGAAGAGGCAGCATCAGAAATTCCTACTCTTCGAGATCCACGACTATATTTGGGCGGTGCCCTATGTGCGAAACGGCGACGAGATATTCCTCAAGACGGCCTTCCCAAGCCGGGTGTACACCAGGAAATGGATTCGAGGAGAATTAGGATGAAGAAGAAGATAAAGCTAACCCTCAGCGAACAAGCCTTTGAGCGCGCCGCAGCTCGAGGCGAGTTTCGCCCAGCCTCTCAAGAGGAATTCGATCGAATCGCTGAAGCCATTGCCAGGCGCAAGAAGGATGCCGTCCTGAATATTCGGGTCAATAGTGAAGACTTAGAGATCATCAAACAGAAAGCCAGGAAGATGGGCATCCCTTATCAGACTTTCGTTTCGGAGCTGATTCACCAGTACGCAGTCTGACGCATAACATCCGGTGGAGCGGCGGCGGCAAAGAGGAAGAGTCCAGTAGCCGCCGTCGCTCACCGACACGTTAGCCGTACGAATTTTGATTTATGACTTTGACTACGCTCCTCGTCTTGTTAGCGTTCGGAACGTTGTACGCAGCTACCAGGTTCGGGCCCCGGCTCGAAGCGAAAATCCTTAGCAACGCCTTGAGGCCTTATTTGAATGTGATTGCAAGGGCGATTTCCTGGCTCTGCATCGCGGCGATGTTACTGCTCGTCGTCGCTGCAATCATCGAGGATCCTGTGGTGAATGTTGGGAACGGGATCCTCGCCTGCTTTGCGGTTGCACACCTTGTTCAGATGTTGAGGGGGAAGTACTCGTTTGCTTTTAAGTGTGCGTGCGGCGAGCTATTCGTCGGATTCTTTGTTCTTTTCTTCTACCTATATCCCCCCGGACCAGAGGCTGGTGGCCGGGAACCGCCGATGGCCATCGACTTATGGTCATTAGGATTTTGGCTTTGGACCTTTGGCGGCTCCATGATTGCCAGTGCCGCATGGATCTGCTATCGAGCAGCCCAAGGCTCTGTTCAGTCAGGCAGGGAACAGCAAATGGAAAAGGCGACGGCTAACATCGGATGAAGCCGCGGCCGCAGACAGAGGAAGTGTGCTAGTAGTGGCCGCGGCTTACCCCGGGCGTT
>JAPLKK010000070.1:0-11004 GCA_026388115.1 Elusimicrobiota bacterium
CGATCGTCAAGAGAGTGTACGGCGCCTCGGGCATCACGCAGCCCGCTTGCGACAGGATCAAGGGCGAAGTGGCGAACAGCAGTGGCACCAGAGCGGCGATGGCCGGCTTGGCGCGAGGACGCAGCCACCGCCAGATCGCCCAGGGGCAGGCGGCGAGCAGCAGGCCCATGAACAGCTGGTAAGCCCAGAGGTGCTCGCCCGCCATCCATGTCACGGGCAGCAGCAGCGCGGGGATGCCCGGCCACACGTCCACCAACGGCGGCGAGCCCGGGGAGATGAAGCGGCCGTAGCGCCCGTCGGACAGGGCCCGCGAGGCGATGACAAACAGCACGTCATCGTGCTGCCGGCCGAAATACTGGGCCGGGACCGCGGCCAGGATGGTCAGGCTCGCCGCGGCGAGCAGCCACGGCGCGCGTCCGTGGCGGGAAAGGCGCGTCCAGAGAGCCAAAAAAGAGAGTGGGCGGGGAGGGATTTGAACCCTCAAGGCCTTGCGGCCACACGGTCCTGAGCCGTGCGCGTCTGCCAATTCCGCCACCAGCATTTCCGCAGCTGCCCCGGCTCGGGGCGCGGCGGAAATTGCTAGACTGCCATTTTAACGCATCCCCATCGGTGAAAGCAAGGAACGAAGGGAAGGAACAACCGACCGCCTCCAAGCAGGGGCGGAACGCCCCTGAGGGAAAGAAGGTCGTCGCCTCCAACCGCAAGGCCCGCTACGACTACGAGATCCTCGAGGTCTACGAGGCGGGCTTGAGCCTCGTCGGCGCCGAGGTCAAGAGCCTGCGCGCGGGCAAGGCGGTGCTCGAAGGCTCGTTCGCCCGGTCGGAGAAAGGCGAGCTCTATCTGTATAACATGTACATCGCCCCCTATTCTCACGCCCACCTGGACCTGCCCGATTCACGGCGCACGCGCAAGCTGCTCATGCGGCGCGTGGAGCTCAAGCGCTTAGCGGCGCGCCTATCGGGAAAGGCGGTGACGATCGTCCCCCTGCAGCTTTATTTCAAGCATGGGTGGGCCAAGGTCGAGCTGGCCCTTGCCAGGGGCAAGAAAGGCCCGGACCGACGCGAGACCTTGCGCAAAAAAGAAGAGACCCGCGAGATGGAGCGCTCCTTCAAAGGCCGTTTCAAGCTGTGATCCCCCCCTCAAGGCTGTTCCCCCTCTCCCGCGAAGCGGGAGAGGGTGGGAGTGAGGGCAAGTCGCCGTTCAATTTCCTATTGCTGATCCTCGCCGCAAGCTTTTTCGTCGGCGGTTTGCGTCACCCTGCGGCTTGGTCGGCGGCGGCGCTGCTATTGTGGGCCGGCGCATGGAAAAGGCCGCCCCGCCGCTTTCCCAACGCGCCTCTCTGGCTCGCCTGGCTGGCTTGGTGCGCCCTCTCGTCCGCGGCCTGCAAAGAGCCGCTCGTCGCTCTCGGCGCGCTGGGAGAAGCGGCGACCGCCGTGCTCGTCTTCGCGCTCGCGTCCGATCTCGACGGCCGCGGGCGGCGGGAGTGCCTCTGGATCCTTCTCGCCACCGCTCCCCTGCTCTGGGCTTGTGCGCTGCTGGTCAGCCCCCCCGGCTATCCGATGGCCGGCATCCTGCCGCCCTACTACAACTACACCGCCTGCTTCGAAGCCGCCGCGCTCTCCGCCGCGGCGGCGCTCGTCTGTTCGAAGACGATCGACGGACCGCGGCGATGGCTGCTGCTTGCCGTCGCCGGGGCCGCGGCCCTCGAGATCGCCCAAGCCGGTTCGCGCGGCGGAGCGTGCGCCGCGATCGTCGGCGCCGGCGTCGCGCTTGCCCGGGCGCCGCGCCCCTCCCGGCGCCCGCGGATCGAGCTCTGGGTCGGGGCCGCCGGCGCGGCGATCGCGCTCGCCGTGATCTTCCATGCCCCGCTCCTCCGATTCGCCACCAAGCCCTGGAGCGCGGGCGCCAACCGCCGGCCCCAATTATGGGCCGCGGCCTTGCGTGTGACCAACGACCATCCCCTGCTGGGCGAAGGTCCGGGGCTCTTCGCGCTCGGGTTCGCGCGTCATGATTTCCCCTCGGAGCTCGGCGTGTCCCGCTACGGTCTCTCCTCCTCGCACGCGCATTCCGAGCTTCTGCAGGCCGCGGCAGAGACGGGCTGGCCGGGCTTGGCGCTGCTCCTTGCCGCGTGGCTGGCGACCGCCGCGGTCGCCGTGCGCCGCAAGGCAGACCCGGTCCGCGCGGCGGCCTTGGCCGCCTGCGCCGCCATGACGGCGCAGGCCCTGGTGGACAACGTCTTCGCGCTCCCCGGGCTCAGGCTCTGGTACGCCTGCGCGCTCGCCGTCGCCGCAGGCGGCCGCGAAGCGGGAGAGGGCCGGGGTGAGGGCAAGTCGCCGTGGCCTCTGGTCGCGGCGGCAGGGGTGCTGCTGTCCGTCTGGGGCCGCTGGCCCGTGCCGGCGGCTCGAAGCCTGTTCGCTAAAGCGGAGATCTCCGGAGACGCGCGCGCCCTCCGGCTCGGACGTCTCATCGAGCCCGCGGCGGCAGAAGGCTTTGAGACCGAAGCCCGCCTTGCCGAAAGGAAGCATCCGCCCGACATGGAGGCCGCCCGCCGCGCGCTCGAAGGCGCGACCGTCGCGAGCCCGTTCGACGCGAGCTATCCGCAGATGCTCGCCGAGTTCGCCGCGTCGCAAGGAGACTGGAAGACAGCCCTCGAGCGCGCCCGACGAGCGAGCGAACTGGAGCCGGTCTTCCTGGAGGCGCGGTTAGTGGAGGCCGAAGCGCTCGCGCGCCTTGGCCGGCGCCAGGAGGCCGGGCGCGCCTTAGAGGCGTTCGCCGCCGCGCGCCGCCAAGGCGCCGCGCTTAGCCCGCTGAGCCAGCGCGACCGGATGATGCTGTTCGCCGACGAGAACCGCCTGCGCCGCGTGGCGGAACTCGTCAGGTGACGGTCAGCGGCGCGGCCGGACGGGCGGCAGCACCTCGTATACGAAGGTACCCTCCTCCGCGTCGGCGTAAAGCAGCTTGAACGCGTCGGGCGAGGAGGAGGCCCAGCTCCGGCTTTGCTCCCAGCGCCGGACCCACTCCCGCAGGACCGGGAGAGGCTCGAAGACGACCCGCAGGGGCGCGTAATAGACATAGCCGACCCCGTCTCCGAGGAGCCGCGCTTGGAACGCCCTCTTGTCCGGCGGCGGAGGGAAGGACACCGCGGGCCTCGCGGTGTAGAGCTCGATGATCGCGGCGTCGGCGAAGCTCCAGACCTTCGCCGAAGGCGCGGAGTTCGCGCGGAGCCACGAGAGCGTCGCCGCTGGCGCGCGGTTCTCCCGGGGCCGGCGCGCGGTCTCCAAGAGGGCCTGGGCATGGTTCGTGCCGTACGACAGCAGCCAGACCCCCAGCCCGGCCCACACCCAGCGGCGCCCAGCGCCGGGGCGCGCCGCGCCGGAAGGAGCGCCGCAAAGCCCCTTGGCCATGGCCGCGAGCGCGAAGGGAAGAAGCGCGAGGAAGAAGCGCGGATCGGCCACCGGCCAGAGGGCATGGGTCAGCAGGTAGAGGAAGAAGAATGTGAAGACGGCCCGGAGCGTGCTCCTCTCGCCGGGCCGCTCCTCTTCGAGACGGCGCAGGCCCCTGACGAAAAGGACGGCAAGGACGACCGCGGACAGCGCGGCGGCCGCGCAAGCGGCGAGGCTTTCCGGGAAGTGCCGAGCACCAAGGACGGCGACCCAGACCGAGCGCGTGACGAAGGCGGCGGCGTTCCGCAGCGGGGAGGAGTGCGGGACGGACGCGGCCCAGACCTGCAGGTATCGCGTGGGGAAGCGGCGATGGGCCCAGAGATTGCCGCCGTAGAAGGCGGCGGCCGCCGCGAGGGCCGGGGCCATGGCCGCGGCCAGCGGCCGCCTCTGGCGGCAGGTCCAAAGCCCGAGCGCGACCGCGGGCAGCAGCAGCAAGCCTTCCGCGCGGATGATCGCGGCGGCCCCGAGCGTCAAGCCCAGGAGCCACGCCCGTCCGATCCAGCCGCCGCGCGACACGCTCCGAAGCAAGAGGAAGGAAACCAGCACCGACAGCGTGAACACCGGCGCGGTCATCACGCGGCCGGCGTACTCCGCGACGAGCGGATTGAACGCGTAGAGGATCAAGACCGCGAAGCGCGGCCACGGCTCCAGCCACGGCCGCAGAAGTTCCCACAGCAGAAGGCAGGACAGCGCCGCGGCCGCCAGCGCGACCAGCTTCAGGCCGTTGAAGGGAGGCTGCGCCCACCCCAGCCACGGCGCCAGCAGCAGCGGAAGACCCGGCATGCGATCGCGCAGCAGGTGGTTGTCCAGCAATTTTCCCAGAAGGCCGGGCCCGGCCAGGGCCTTGGCCGCGAGGATGTAGTCCGCGTCATCGTTGATGATGCCGACGTCGTAGCGCGCGAGGAGGACGGCGTAAAGCGCGACCGCCGCCAGGGTCGCGGCGCGCCAAGGCGGATCGCGTTTGTCTAGAAGCGTATTCCGAGGCCGGTGTCGACGCCCGGCATGCCGTGCGCCAGCGTGAACGCGCCCCGCAAGTACACGAACTCGGCTCCTTTGACGGGCACCCACTGAAGGGGCCGGACGGAGACGCCGGTCGTGAACCGGCTCTCGAGCGTCGTCGCGGTCGACCCGAGGAGCCCGGGGTCCAGCGTCGGCACCGAGCGCACCACCAGCCGGGTGCGGTCGAAGCCGGCGCCGATGAAGGGGCTGAAGGTCTGGTTGCCGATTGAGACGACCAGGCTCACTCCGACGTGGCTGGCCGAGAAGCTCTGGTGCGCCACCGAGTGGGCGACGCTGGATATCAAGAATCGCGGTTTCCAGGGCTGATCCATGCCCTTGGAGATTCCATAGCGGAGGCCCCCGCCCGCGATGGTGACGCCTTGATAGCTGATGCCGCGGATAAAGCCGTCGAGCCCGTACGGCAATCCGATCTCGGCCTGGACCCATGGAAGGCCGAAGGTTCTTACGCCCGCGCCGCGCAGGACGGTGTCCCCCCTGTCCGGGTGGAACTGCAGTCCGCCATGGACCCCGACGTCGAAACCGGAGAAGCCCAGACTGCGGCCGTTATGAAAGCTGGCCGAGCCGAGAATGGCTCCGAGGTCGCGGGTGAAAGGCTTTAGAGAGCCCCCGTCGATGAACTGCTGGAATCCTCGAAATTCGTCGTAAGCATAAGCAGAATTTGACAAGGCGAGGCAAAGGGCGAATAAAGTCAATCCCAGTCGTCGGAATTTATCCACAGAGTTATCCCCTTTTTACACCGCGCCTATTTCGACTTTGTTTCATCAGCCCATGGGCCAGCCTTAGCCCCTGAAGCGTGAGGTCGGGCATATGGCGATCGACTCCCTTCAGGTCCTTCAGGAACAACGGGGCAAGGCCGCCGGTGGCGATGACATGCACCTTTTCCCGGCCCTTCGCCGAGCGGAGCTCGGCCAGCGTCCCGGCCAGGACGCGCTCAAGCATGCCGAGGTAGCCGTAGTACAGGCCCGCCTGTATGCACGAGACCGTGCTATCGCCGATCACCCTCAAGGGCTTGGCGACCTCCACTTCGGGGAGCTTCGCGGTGTAGCGCGCCAGCGCCGCCGCCGCCACCTTCGGGCCGATCAAGATGGCCCCTCCCAGATACTCCGACTTCGCCGAGACGCAGTCGAACGTGGTCGCGGTGCCGAAGTCGATGACGACGCACGGCTTGCCCACCAGGCGCACGGCGGCGAGCGCGTTGAGGACGCGGTCGGCGCCAACCTCCGCCGGCTGCTCCACCTTGAATCTCAGGCCCACGGGCGAGCTCGCGTCCACCGCCACCGCCTCGACGCCGAAGTACCGCCGGGCGGCTCCCTCGATGGCGGGGTTGAGCGCGGGCACCACGCTGCCGTAAACGACGGCCTCCACTTCGGCCGGCCCTCGCCGCCTCGAGTCGGGGCCGCCCGCGTCATTAGACACGATAGCCTTCAGCGCGGAGCCGTACTCATCGGCCGTCTTGTTCGGGTCGGTGCCCAGCCGCCACAGCTTGAGCAGGCGCTCTCCGTCGAAGGCGCCGACGGTGATGTTCGTATTGCCGACGTCGATCGCCAGAAGATAGGGCATTCGTATTTCCGTCCGGACCCCGGCACCGCTTCGAGGCGGTGCCAGGCTCCGGTTCAACTCGCTATTTCAGCAGCGCCGACAGCTCGCGCACGGCGGAGGCGGACTTCTGGAGCTCGATGCGCTCCTCCACCGCCAGATTCAGCTGCAGGATCTCCACCAAGCCGCGCGCCCCCAGCTTGCAGGGCACGCCGACGAAGACCTTGTCGATGCCGTACTCGCCTTCGAGGTAGGCCGCGCAAGGCAGGACCTTGTTCTTGTCCTTGACGATCGCCTCGACCATCTCGGCCACCGAGGCCGAAGGTGCGTAGTAGGCCGAGCCGGTCTTGAGCAGCATCGGGATGCCCGCGACGGTGGAGAAGCGCGGCAGGGGCACCATCGTGTCGCCGTGTCCGCCGAGCACCATCGCGTGCACGTTCTCGACGGAGACGTTGAGCGCCTCGGCGATGAAGGCCCGCATGCGCGCCGAGTCCAGCACTCCCGCCATGCCGATGACGCGGTGCTTCGGGAATCCCGAGGTCTTCAGCGCGACCAGGCACATCGCGTCCAACGGGTTCGAGACGACGATCAGGATCGAGTTGGGCGAGGTGCGCGCGACCTGCTCGGTGACGTCCTTGACGATCTTCGCGTTGGTGTTCAGCAGGTCGTCGCGGCTCATGCCGGGCTTTCGCGGGATGCCGGCGGTGATGACGACGATGTCGGAGCCGGCGCTCGGCTCGTAGGAGGTCGCGCCGACGATCTTCGAGTCGTAGCCGTAGACCGGTCCCGACTCGAGGATGTCGAGCGCCTTGCCGGCGGGCATCCCCTCCGTTTGCGGGATGTCGATCAAGACGATGTCGCCGAGCTCCAGCTCGGCCAAGCGCTGAGCGCAGGTGGAGCCGACGAAGCCGGCTCCGACGACCGTGATCTTTTTGCGTGCCATACAGTACAGCCTCCCCCAGGAGATCGAACGGGGAGGATTTTACCGCTTTTGCATCACGCGCGACAGCCTCTCCTGATACCCGGCGGCCGAGGCCTGGTCGCCCGCGAGCCGAGCCGCGCGCAGCGAGTCTTCCAATATCGGCGGGAAGAACGGGTCCAGCTGCGCCGCCCGGGCCAAGTCGGCTCGCGCGTCCGCGAGCAGCGGCGGCGGCCAAGGCAAGCCCGGCCTCCACGTCCACTGGATCAGCCTCAGCTTCGCCAAGCCGGACAAATGAGCCATGCCGGGATCGAGCCGGCGCAGATCGAATCCCCTCTGCGCCTGAGCCGCCGCCAGCCTCAGCAGCGCCTCGCGAGGGTCCCCCTTCATATCCTGAGCCGCGTCCCACCACAGGTTCGCGAGGTTCAAGCGGTAGCGAGCCTCCCCCGGACGCATCGCGACCGCGGCCAGCTGCCACGTCTCGCTGTCGCGCGGCCTCCCCTGCGCCCGGGCCCGCACGCCGAGCCTCTCGAACCTGTCCGCCGCCGCAAACCACACGGCGGCCACCGCCGCCGCGAGCGCGACCGCAACCGTCAATCCGGCGGCGATCCGATGGCTGCTCTTCTTGTCGCCGTTCTCCCCCTCGCCGTTCCCCCTCCCCCCTTGCGGGGGAGGGGCGGGGTGGGGGGTCGCCACCGCGACTAATCCCCCCGCCATGAGCGCTGCTGTGAAGATCCCGATCCACGTCGCCGCGTTCAGTTTCGCCGCGACGAAAAGCGCGACCAGCCCCGCCGTGAGCGCCGCCGCGACGCCCGACTCGTCGGCCGCCAAGGCGAGGCGAGCCGCTTTCCAAACAGCCCGGTGGAGCCATGCGTAGGCCGCCAGGCCGATCAGCCCCATCCCGGCGAGGACTTGGAGCCAGTCGTCGTGGGCATCCTCCTGCGTCGCCATGCCGTTCGTGGCGACCGCGTACGCCTCGGAACGGACGCGCCTGAAGACCCTGTCGAAGCTTTCGGGACCGGAGCCGATCAGCGGACGCTCCATCCACATCCGGCCCGCCGCTCTCCATATCTCGACGCGCTGGAGATCGGAGGGGCTGCGGCGCAACGAGAGCGCGCCGACCGCGATGAGGCACGCCGCCCCGAGCGCCAGGACCCTCCCCCGCTTCAAGCCTCCGCAAGCCGCCGCGTAGGCGAGAGCGCCCGCCGCTCCCCCGAGCCAAGCGGCGCGGCTCGCCGAAAGCGCCAGAGCGGCGAGCGCGAGCGCCGACGCGCATGCCCCGAGGCCGCGGGTCTCGCGCTCGCGCAGCAGGTGCAGGCAGGCCGGCAAGACCGCGGCCGAAAAAGCGCCCAGGGCCACGGGGCTGCCGAGCGTCGAGACGGAGCGCCCGCCGGCCGGCAGGGCGAGCCGGCCCGCGAGCGGATCGAGCCCCGCCGCCTGAAGGAGCGCGTAGATGCCGACGGGGATCGCCGCCGCGGCAAGCCAGGATACAGCGCGCGAGCCGAAATCAGCCTCTTGCGCGGCCGCCAGACGGAACACCACGAAGCACGGCGCCCAGCCGAGCAGGCACCACGCGTAGGACTGATGCGCCCCGAACCAGTCCGGTCTCGGATCCCAAGAGAGCGCCGCGCTCAGAGCGGCGGCGGCGAAGAGCGCCGCCAGCGGAGCATCAAGAGGCGTCGGGCGGAGCCTCCCTTCCCGCCGCGCGAAGGCGGCCGCGAGCGCGACGAGGACCGAGGCCAGCGCGAGCTTCGGCAGCACGAAGCTGTCATAGAAGAACGGCCCGAAGGCCAAAGGAGCCGCGCCCGCGGCCGTGAGAACGAGGGTCCCGGACGCGGAGCTCCGGGTGTCGGCGTTCACAAGGGGATGTTGCCGTGCTTCTTGCGCACCGGCTCGATCCGCTTGTTCTTGAGGAACTGGAAGGCGGCGACCACCTTCGGCCTCGTCTGGGCGGGGTCGATCACCTCGTCGATGTACCCGCGCTGGGCGGCGCGATAGGGATTGGAGAAGCTCTTCCGGTAGTCCTCGACCAACTCGGCCCGCCGCGCGCCCGGGTCCTTGGCGGACTGGATGTCCTTGCGGAACAGGATGTCCACCGCGCCCTGCGGGCCCATCACGGCGATCTCGGCGCAGGGCCAGGCGAAATTGAAATCGCCGCGGATGTGCTTGGAGCTCATCACGTCGTAGGCGCCGCCGTAGGCCTTGCGCAGGACCACCGCCACCTTCGGCACGGTCGCCTCGGCGTAGGCGTACAGGAGCTTCGCGCCCTTGCGGATGATGCCGCCGTGCTCCTGCTCGACGCCGGGCCAGTAGCCGGGAACGTCCACCAGCGTGAGCAGAGGGATGTTGAAGGCGTCGCAGAAGCGCACGAAGCGCGCGCCCTTCTCGGAGGCCGCGATGTCGAGCGCGCCCGAGAGGTGCCGCGGGTTGTTCGCCACCACGCCCACCGGCTCGCCCGCCAGCCGGATGAAGCCGCAGACGATGTTCGGCGCGAAGGCGCGGTGCACCTCGAAGAACGAGTGGCCGTCGGCGATCTCCCAGATCACCTCGTGCACCGCGTAGGACTTCTTGGCGTCGGCCTCGGCGATGCGCGCCAAGGCCGGGCTGGCCCGCTTGGCGTCGTCCGTCGGGATCACCGCCCGAGGCGGCTCGAAGCAGTTCTGGGGCACATATTCCATGAGCTCGCGGATCTGGCGGAAGCAATCCTGCTCGGAGCCGGCCGTGAAGTGGCAGACGCCGGAACGCTCGGAATGCGCGCGCGCCCCGCCGAGCTCATCGAAGGTCGTCTCCTCGCCCGTAGCGGCCTTCACGACCTCGGGGCCCGTGATGAACATGTGGCTGGTGCCCTCGACCATGAACACGAAATCCGTGATCGCGGGCGAGTAGACGGCGCCGTCCGCGCAGGGGCCGAGGATGGCCGAGATCTGCGGCACGCGCCCCGACAGGCGGACGTTGCGGTAGAAGATCTCCGCGTAGCCGCCCAAGGACTCCACGCCCTCTTGGATGCGCGCGCCGCCCGAGTCGCACAGGCCGATGACGGGCACGCCGCTTTCCTCTCCTGCGCGAAGACGCAGACCGAGCGGCCGTTGATGCGCCCGAGGCCCGTGACCACGCCGTCGGCCGGAAGATACCGCTCCGAGAGGCCGAACTCGGTCGCGCGCTTCTCGACGAGCAGGCCCAGCTCCTCGAAGCTGCCGTCGTCGAGCAGCATGTCGAGCCGCTCGCGAGCCGAGAGCTTGCCCTGGGCCTTCTGCGCGGCGAGGCGCTCGGGGCCTCCTCCGGCCCGGGCGAGTTCCACCCGTTTGAGCAGATCCTCGGTCTTCGTGCTGACAGAATGCGATTCGCGTTTCGGTTTGGGCATACGTTCTATCCGACGAGCTCGATCAGCACGCCTTGAGCGTGCCGGGGATGCAGAAAACAGACTTGGTGGCCGCGCGCGCCGGGCCGCGGCTTGTCTTCCAGCGGCGCGCGGCCCTGCTCCTTCAGCCGCCGCATGTCGCCGGCGAGATCCTCCGAGCGGAAACAGACGTGGTGGAGGCCCGGCCCCCGCTTGAAGAGGAAGCGGCCCACCGCGCCCTCGGCGCCCGTGGGCTCGAGGAACGCGATCTCCGCACCGAGCTCGCGCTCCGCTCGAAGCAGGCCTTCATAGGCCGAGTCACGTGGTCCACCGTGCCGCGCCCCCGCCCCTGGCGCGCGGCCAGGCCGGCGCCCAGCGTGAACGGATCGGTGCGATGATGCGCGAGGTCCTCGAGGTGAGCCTCGGAGATCGTGCTCAGGGTCTCCTTGGCCAAGCGGCGGGAGACGAGCAATGAAAGCTCCGTGCGCAGCTGATCCTTCAGCCGCCGCGCCCCTTCGGGCGAGGCCTTGAGCCAAGCCTGGTGCTCGTCGGCGGCCTGGGCCAGCTCGAGCACGCCTTCGTTCTTCGTCGCCGACGCGGCGAGCACGCGCACCTGCCAGCCCCCGCTCTCGCGCGGGCCCAGGGCCAGCGCTTCCTCGAGCGCGCTGAGCGCCTTGTCGCGCTCGGCGAGGTCGGCCTTGTTGAGAACAAGGATGTCGGCCGCCTCCATCGCGCCCGCCTTCATCGCC
>JAPLKK010000070.1:11035-14888 GCA_026388115.1 Elusimicrobiota bacterium
TCGCCCAGGGAAGGGGTCGTCACGTACAGGACCGTATCGGCGACGTGCGAGATCTCCACCTCGTCTTGGCCGGTGCCCACCGTCTCGAGGACGATGCGGTCGGCGCCCCAGGCCTCGAGCACGCGGATGGCGCCGAAGATCGTGCTCGTCAGCCCGCCGACGGTCCCGCGCGAGCCGAGCGAGCGGAAGAACACGCCGGAGTCCATCGCGTGGCTCTGGACGCGCAAGCGATCGCCCAGGAAAGCCCCGCCGGTCCACGGACTCGTGGGGTCCACGGCCAGCACGCCGACCTTCTCCCCCGCCTTGCGGTAAAGCGCCACCAAGCGGTTGATGAGGCTCGACTTTCCCGAGCCGGGCGGTCCGCAGATGCCGAGCTTGTGGCTGCGGCCCGCATGGACGAAGAAGGAGCGGCCGAGCTCGTCGACGCCTTCGGACTCGTTGATGACGATGGAGAGGGCGCGGCCGACGGCCGCGGCCTCTCCGGCGATGACGCGGCCCGCCAGCGTCCGGGCCGCCTCCGCGGTGACGGTCACCCTCCGGCGGCCGCGCCGCCGGAGGGAGCGCCGGCGCCCCCGGCGGGGGTCCCCGACCCCAGGCGCTTCCTCAAATAATCGACGATCGCCGCCATCGGCGTTCCCGGGCCGAAGATCTCCTCGACGCCCTTCGACCTCAGGACCGGCACGTCCTCGTCGGGGATGAGGCCGCCGCCGAAGACCGGGACCTCCGTCATCCCCTTCTCGCGCAGCAGGTCGACGATCCGCGGGAACAGGGTCATGTGCGCTCCCGAGAGCAAGGAGAGCCCCACGGCGTCCACGTCCTCCTGCACCGCCGTCTGCGCGATCATCTCCGGCGTCTGCCGAATGCCGGTGTAGATCACCTCGAAACCCGCGTCGCGCAGCGCGCGCACGATGACCTTGGCCCCGCGGTCGTGCCCGTCGAGGCCCGGCTTGGCGATCAGGATGCGGAATGTCTTCATATTCAACCCCAGATGGAGGGATCGCTCTCGAGCAGGGAGGCGGCGGCCTCGGCGACCTGCGGATCGAAGCGAGTCCCGGCTCCCGCCCGCATCTCGGCCACGGCGCGGCGGAAGAGCTCCTCGTCTTTCAGCCCCGCCATCCGCAGATCCTCCAGCGCCTCGACGGCGCACAGGATGCGCCCGCCCAGCGGGATGGCCTCGCCCTTGAGCTTGCCCGGATAGCCGGAGCCGTCGAAGTTCTCGTGATGATGGAGGATCATCGGGAGAGCTCCCTCGACGATCGTGATGCCTGACAGCATCTTCTCGGACAACAGCGGGTGGTGCTCCTCGGCGGGGGTCAGGATGCCCAAATCGCGAACCAGCCGGGGGTTCTTGAAGGCCACATAGCCGATGTCGTGCAGCGCCCCCGCGTAGTAGAGCATGCGGTACTCGTATTCGTCGACGCCGAGGGCTTGGCCGATCGCGCAGGCCAGGCGGGCCGCCCGCGGCGGATGCCCCTCCATGTTCGGCTTGGCGGTCTCGATCGTGGCGGTCAAGAGCTCGAGCACGTGCGAGAAGAAGTTCTTCTGCTCCTGGATGATCTTCGTGTTGGTGATGGCGACGGAAGCGAGGTTGGCCAGGCTCGAGAAGAGGCCGATATCATCGAGCGAATACGGCCCCTGCCTCTTGTTGAGCACCTCGGCCACGCCCACCAGCTCTCCGTGGAACAGCATCGGCACCGCGAGCAAGGAGCGGGTGATGAAGCCCGACGCCTTGTCGAAATGCCCGGCGAATCTAGGGTCGGAGCGCGTGTCGTTGACGACCTCGGGTTTGCGATTCTGCGCCACCCAGCCGGCGATGCCCTTGCCGATCGGCAAGGTCATCTTCTTGAGAGCTCCCCCGCCGGAGCCCGAGGCGACCCGGAAGTAAAGGCTCCTCTTGTCGTCGGTGACGAGCATGATCGAGCTCGCCTCGGAATCGAGCAGACGCTCGGCCGCGAGGCCGATCTTCTGGAGCAGGAAGTCGAGGTCGAGCGTCGAGTTGAGAGAGCCGGCGATCGAGAAGAGATCGAGGGCGACCGAGGCATTGAGGCCCGTCCGCGCGGAGGAGCCGTTCTTGATCTCGTCAGCCATCATTTCCCCCCGCCGCCCAGCACCTCGGGAATCGACGTGATCCCCTGCTTCACCTTCTCGAGGCCGTCCATGATGATCGTACGCATCCCGTCCTTCGTCGCTTGCGCCCGCACCACGTCGGAGGCCAAGTTCTTGAGGCAGACGGCGCGCAGAGCCTCGGTGTTGATCATCAGCTCATGGAAGCCCACGCGGCCCTTGTAGCCCAAGCCCTTGCAGACGTCGCAGCCCTTGGGAGCATACAGCTTGGTGCCCGGCGACAGCTCGACGCCGTGGGCCTTGAACACGGCGATGTCCTCGGGCTTGGGGTCGACCGGCTCCTTGCACTCCTTGCAAAGCCTCCGGCCGAGGCGCTGGGCCAGGATCGCCTTCACCGTGCTCGCGACCAGGTACGCCGGCACGCCCATCTCGGCGATGCGGCTGATGGCCGACGGGGCGTCGTTGGTGTGGATGGTCGAGAAGACCAGGTGGCCGGTCATGGCGGCCTCCATGGCGATCTCGGCCGTCTCCTCGTCGCGGATTTCGCCGATCATGATGACGTCGGGGTCCAAGCGGAGGAAGGAGCGCAGGGCCGAGGCGAAGTCGAAGCACTTGTCCCCGCCGAGCTTCAGCTCCGGGTTCACCGGCACCTGGATGATGCCGTCGATGTTATACTCGACGGGGTTCTCGGCCGTGAGGATCTTGATGTCGGGCCGGTTGACGTGGTTGAGCATGCCGTACAGCGTCGTGGATTTGCCGGAGCCGGTCGGGCCGCAGACCATGACGAGGCCGTAGTTCTTCTTGCCGCCGATCCCTTTGAGCAGGTTGAGCACGCCGTCGAGCGTGTCGGGCAAGAACCCCATCGTCTTGATGTCGACGCGCACCGACGCCCGGTCGAGGATACGCATGACGCACGACTCGCCGTAGGCGGTGGGGATGACCTCGACGCGGAACTCGACCGGGTTGCCGCCGGCGATGAGCTGGATGCGTCCCGACTGGGGGATGCGCCGCTCCGTGATGTTCATCGAGTTCGTCATGATCTTGACCTTGGCGATCAAGGCGTTGCGGTACGCCCAGGGGATCGTGAACTGACCGCTCCGGAGCGCCCCGTCGACGCGGTAGCGCAGGACGATCTTCGAGTCCTTGCCGGTCGCGTCCTCCTGGGGCTCGATGTGGATGTCCGACGCCTTCATGGTGAGGGCGGTGAGGATGATGGCGTTGACGAACTTCTCGACCTCGGGGGCCGAGGCGTCCACCTCGGCGATGTCGGACTTGGGCTTGTCCGTCTCGATCAGGACGCCCGGCTGCTCGGTGCCGTCGGAGGGCTTCTGCATGCCCTCGACGAGCCTGGACACCGCGGCCGCGTTGCCCTTGCCGTAGGCGTTGTCGAGGGCGTTGGTCAGGTCCTGCGGCAAAGCGAGGTAGGCCTGCACCTCGAGCCCGGTGCGCAGGTGGATATCCTCGCTGACGAAGAAATCGCGCGGGTCCGCCATCGCGATGAAGAGCATCGACTCTTCCTTCGCGAACGGCACCGCCAGGTGCCGGCGGGCGACCGCCTCGGGGATGATGGACACGATCTCCTTGTCCACGTCCATCTGGCTCAGGTCCACCGCTTTGACGCGCCACTCCTCGGACAGGACCTTGAGCAGCGGGGCCTTGGGCATCAGCCCGAGCTCGACGATCGATTGCTGGATCGGCCGCCCGTGCTTGCGCGCGTCCTCCTCGGCGCTCTTGAGCTTGTCTTCCTCCAGGAGCGCCCGCTCATGGAGGACCTCGTAGACGGTCTTTC
>JAPLKK010000171.1 GCA_026388115.1 Elusimicrobiota bacterium
GCGCAAAACTTTTCTTCAACCCGGACCGCCTCCAACCCTGCATGACGTGCTGCGACCAACGCGCGAACATGTGGGACACATGGGCCGAAAAGAAGCATCCGGCTCCGGTGAAGTACGCGGGGCAGAAACAGCAATACCTGGCGCGCTGCCAGACCACCTGCCGCAACTCGTTCCCGCAGGAGAAGTCTCAAGCGCAGCATTAGGAGGCGATTATGAGAAATCTCGGATTTGTGATCGTCGCGGGGCTGGCGGCGCTGGCCTCGACGCGAGGCTGGTGCAATGTCCCGCCTCACTGTCCCGGGCAGGTGGACTGCAACGGAGACGGCTCCGAGTGCGCGCCGAAGAAAGACTGCTGTCCCAAGAACAGGGCTGCGGCGAAGAGGGCCTGCGGGGGCGTCGCCTGCGACTCGTGCGCCGGCACCCTCGACTACGACAAGGCTCTAAAGGAGCAGTTGAAGCGGGCGCAGGCAGTCCAAGACGGGACGGACGCCGCCCAAGCCCAGGCGAGCAATGGCTCGCCCGATGATGTCGCCATGAAGGATGCCGCCGCTGCGGCTCCGAAAGCGGACGATGCTCCCGCCACCGCCAAGAGCGCTGATTATCCTGACAAGATCCCGGACGACGCCAAACAGTTGACGAAGACGACGTACGGGTACCCGGACGATCCGGACGGGGATTCGAACACGAGGGCCGGCATCGGAACCAGGAACATGAGACTCGCCCCCGGCGATGTCGCTCTGCCGCAGAGTTTCGCCAGGTCGGAAGGCCTGACGCCCGGCGACTACGTATGGGTCTGCGACAACGGCGGAGGCTGCGGAAGGTACAGATACGCCGACACGGTGCCCAACTCGAGGAGCATCGACTTCTACAATCCGAACACCAGCCAATCCTCGGTCAACAGAGACCCGACCAACGGCAAGAAGTACCGTGTTTTCCCAGCGGACAACTGAGATCGCCAAGCATCATCCTCCGCGCGACGGTCAAGTCCCTGCCCGATGTTCGATCGGAAGGCTGAGCCGGGCAGGAGAAACAACAGCCGTTGCGCGCCGCGGCCGCTTTGCTAAACTAAGCGCATGCTCCTCGCTTTGGCGCTCGCGCTCCTCGCACAGCCCTCCCCCGCCGCGACGAGTCAGGAACAGCTCGTGGCGAAACTCAAGCCGACCATCGTGAACGTGTACGTCTATACCTCGGCCGGCCTCGCAGGCGACCTCCCCGGCAACTCGGCCGCCACCGGCTTCATCGTCGACGCCGCCAGGGGCTGGATCGCGACCAACCGGCACGTCTGCGGGATCAGCCCGGCCACCTTCAAGGTCACCTTCTACGATGGGGAGGTGACCAACGCCGTCCACCTGCTGTATTACGACCCCTGGCACGACTTGGCGATCCTCCGGGTGGACACGGCGGCCGTCCACCTGCCGCTGCGGGAGACCCCGCGCGGCGATACGAAGGAGCTCCAGGAGCAGGAAAAGATCATCCTGATCGGCAACAACGACGGCTCCAACTACACGGTGCTCTACGGGGAGATCATCAACACCTCGCGCAACCCCGAAGTCTCCCCGGACGTCCCCGGCGATAACCACCGGCACTCCAGCTCGTTCCAGTACGTCCTGAACTCGCGCGGCGGCTCCAGCGGCAGCCCCGTCGTGGACCCGCAAGGGCGCGTCATCGGCATCAACCACTCCGGCAACGACGTCACCGGAGACGCCCTGCGCGTCGAGTACCTCGACGACACCCTCCGCTGCCTCCGCGCCGGCCGGCCGTCGTGCCGCGGAGACGTCGGGGTCGTCCTCGACCTCATTCCCATCGCCGACGCGCGCCGCCACCTCCATCTTCCCGACGAAACCATCGAGCGCATCCGGGCGGCCGCGGGCGGCACGGAGCTCAAGAACCTCATCTATGTCAAGAAGCTGATCTCCGGCGGCCCGGCGGAGGGTGAGCTCCAGCCGGGCGACGTCGTCGTCAGCGCCGCCGGCCGCGTGCTCGGGGCCGCGCTCTACGACTTCGACAAGGCGGTCGATGAGCGCCTGGGCGGCGCGATCGACGTCGAGGTGATGCGCAACGGCCGGCCGCTGTCGGTCCGCCTGAAGGTCGAGAACGCCGAGGCGGGAAAGATCCGCCGCTTCGCGACCGTCGGCGGAGGCACGTTCCACGAGATCACGCCGGAGGTCAAGCGCCGCTTCGGCGTCGAGCGCCCGGGCGTGGTCCTGAGCCAGACCACCATCGGGTCGAGCCTCGACGTCGGCAGCCGCTACGACAAGACGCCGATGTTCCGCCAGGTCGTCTTCCAAGCCATCAACGGGGTCCCGACGCCCGATCTGGACAGCTTCGCGCGAGAGGTGTCGAAGCTGAAGAGCGGCGTCCCGTTCTACGCGACGGCCCGCGACTTCGTCAGCACCGACGGCTCGTCGAAGATCATGCTGCTCGAGCTCGATCTCAAGTTCTACCCGCTGCGGCTGTACCGGCTGTCCCCCGAAAGCCTCGAATGGGAAGAGGAGCCGTCCGCTCCCGGCGCCGACAAGGCGCGATAGCGCCGCCAGATCGGACCTGACTTCCTTGTGCCCGGAATCCTATAATAGCGCCGACATGTTCACCGGGATCGTGCAGCAGTTGGGGCGGGTGGCGGAGAACACCCGCAGCCGCATCCGCGTCGACTCCAAGCTCGGCCGCCTGCCCATGGGCGCCAGCGTCTCGGTCAACGGCGTCTGCCTCACCGTCGTCCGCCGCGTCCCCATCAAGGGCGGCTGGAAGCTGGACTTCGAGGTGAGCGAGGAGACGCTCCGGTGCACCAACCTCGGGGACTTGAAGCCGGGAGACCCGGTGAACCTGGAGCCCGCGCTCACGGCCGCGGACCCGATCGGCGGCCACTGGGTCAGCGGGCACGTCGACGCGCGCGCCAAGGTGCTCGAGGTCGAGCGGCAGCGCGGGGGGTTCTGCCGCATGCGCATCGCGCTGCCGAAGTCCCTCGCGCGCCTGGCCGCCTTCAAGGGCTCGATCTCCGTCGACGGCACGAGCCTGACCGTCAGCGCGGTCGGGCCGGCCTGGTTCGAGGCCGCCCTCATCCCCCACACGCTGGAGCGCACGACGCTCGGCGTGCGCAAGCCCGGCGACTGGGTCAACCTCGAGGCGGACCTGCTGGCGCGCTACCTCGAGCGCCTGCTGAGCTTCATGCGGCCATCCAGGAGGCCGCGGGCCCGATGACACGCTTCAACACCATCCCCGAGGCCGTGCGCGACATCCGGCGCGGGCGCATGGTGATCGTCGTGGACGACCCCAACCGCGAGAACGAAGGAGACCTCGTGATGGCCGCCGAGAAGGTGACGACCCAGGCGGTCAACTTCATGACGGCGCAGGGCCGCGGGCTCGTCTGCGTGCCGCTCTTGCCCGAGCGCCTCGACCGCCTGCGCATCAGCCCGATGGTGGACTCGGAACCGGAGGCCCCCGGCGCGGGGCGCGACACCGCCTTCACAGTGAGCGTCGACGCGCGGGAGGGCACCACGACCGGCATCTCGGCGAAGGATCGCGCGACGACCATCAAGGCGCTGCTCGCTCCCGACGCGCGGCCCGACGATTTCATCCGCCCCGGGCATATCTTCCCCCTGCGCTCCAGGCCCGGCGGGGTGCTGGTGCGCGCGGGGCATACCGAGGCGACCATCGACCTGGCGCGCCTGGCGGGGCTTCAGCCGGCGGGCGTCATCTGCGAGATCCTCAACGACGACGGCACGATGGCGCGCGTGCCCCATCTCGCGCGCTTCGCCCGCCACCACAAGCTCAAGATCGTCACGATCCAGGCCCTGATCGAGTACCGGCGCTCGACGGAGAAGCTCGTGCGGCGCCTCGCCACGGCGCGCCTGCCGACCGGGGTCGGCGAGTTCAGCCTGCACCTCTACGAGGAGGTCCTCACCGGCAAGCAGCACATCGCGCTGGTGATGGGCGAGGTGGCCGGCGCCAAGGAGGTCTTGGCGCGGGTGCACTCCTCCTGCATCACCGGCGACACCCTCTTCTCCTTGCGCTGCGACTGCGGGTCGCAGCTGCGCCGCGCGCTGGAGCTGATCGCCCACGCCGGCCGGGGCGTCCTGCTCTATCTCAACCAGGAGGGGCGCGGCATCGGCCTATTCAATAAGATCCGCGCCTACGTCCTGCAGGACCAGGGGCTCGACACCGTCGAGGCGAACGAGGCGCTCGGCTTCGACGCGGACCTGCGCGAGTACGGCATCGGCGCGCAGATCCTGTCGGACCTCGGGCTGACGACGATACGGCTGCTGACCAACAACCCCCGCAAGATCGTGGGCATCGAGGGCTACGGCCTCAAGGTGGTCCGCCGCGTGCCGATCCAGATCCAGCCCGGCCGGCATACGGAGCGGTACCTGCTGACCAAGAAGCGCAAGCTCGGGCACCTGCTGGACATCGCGCCGACGCATCTGAGCCTGAGGCGGAACACGGAGCTCCATAAGAAATGACCAAAGGACTGCGCTTCGGCGTCGTCGTGTCGCGCTTCAACACCGAGATCACGGAGGCGCTCCTGGCGTCGTGCCTGCGCCGGCTCAAGGACGCCAAGGCGGCCGAGCCCAAGGTGGTCCATGTCCCGGGCGGCTTCGAGATCCCCTGGGCCGCCCACCGTCTGGCCGCCAGCGGCCGGTTCGACGCGGTCATCTGCCTCGGCTGCATCCTCAGGGGCCAGACACCGCAGAACGGGCATATCTCCCGCTCCGTCTTCCAGCATCTGCACGACATCAGCATCGCCACCGGCGTCCCCTGCGTCGTCGGCGTCATGACGCCGAACACCTGGGCCCAGGCCGTGGCGCGCACCAAGGGCAAGCTCGACCGCGGCGTCGAGGCGGCCGAGGCCGGGCTCGCGATGGCCGAGCTCCGCAGGACCTTGAAGTAGATGGGCAAGCGTCGGTTGGCGCGCGAGACGGTCCTCCAGGCGCTGTATCTCGCCGATACGACCACGATGGGCGCCGACGAGGCGTTCCGCACGGCCGGGGGCGGCGAGCTCGATGAGGACGTCGCCGCCTTCACGCGGCGGCTCTTGGACGGGACGCTCGCCAAGCGCGCCGAGCTCGACTCCGACATCCAGGCGACGGCCGACAACTGGGAGATCGCGCGCATGGCCTCGGTCGACCGCAGCATCCTCCGGCTCGCCGCTTTCGAGCTTCTGCACTGCCCGGAGACTCCCATCAGCGTCATCATCGACGAGGCCCTCGAGATCGCCAAGAAATACTCCTCCGAGGACTCCTCGAAGTTCATCAACGGCATCCTCGGCAAGCTGAAGGACCGGCGGCCCGCGGCCGCCCCGTAAGACGATGGCGTCCGTCAAGCAGGAAGTGGAGCGCCTGCGCGAGCAGCTCGACCACCACAACTACTGCTACTACGTTCTCGCCCAGCCGGAGGTCTCCGACGCGGAGTTCGACAAGCTCTTCCGCCGGCTCCAGGAACTGGAGCGGGAGCATCCCGACCTGCGCTCGCCCGATTCCCCCACCCAGCGCGTCGGCGCCCCGCCCGCGACCGCCTTCGCGCCGGTGCGGCACAAGGTGCCGATGCTGTCCTTGGACAACGTCTTCGACGCCGAGGAGTTCGAGGCGTGGCACCAGCGAGTCGTGCGAGGCCTGGGGCGAGAGCCTTCCGGCTACGTCCTCGAGGCCAAGGTCGACGGGCTCTCCTGCGCCCTCACCTACGAGAAGGGGCGGCTGGTCATCGCGGCCACGCGCGGCGACGGAGAGGCGGGCGAGGACGTGACCGCGAATGTCCGCACCATCCGCAACATCCCCCTCCTCTTGCGCGGCGAGGGCGGCCGGCCGCCCGAGGTCTTCGAGGTGCGCGGCGAGGTGTACCTCGACCGAGAGACGTTCGAGGCGGTCAACGAAGGGCAGAAGAAACTGGGCAAAGAGCCCTTCATGAACCCGCGCAACTGCGCGGCGGGATCTCTGCGGCAGAAAGACCCCGCCATCACGCGCGCGCGGCGGCTCAAGTTCGTCGTCCCGACGTCTCGAAGGCCGCGCAGCTGAAGACCGCTTCCGAGGTGGCCGCCTATTACGAGCAGTTCCGCCAGGACCTCAAACGGCTGCCCTTCGACGCCGACGGCTTGGTGGTCAAGCTCGACTCCCTTGAGGAGCATCGCCTGCTCGGCATGACCGCGCGCTCGCCGCGATGGGCGGTGGCCTTCAAGTACCCGGGCCAGCAGGCCACGACACTGCTGAAGGACGTCGTCTTCTCCGTCGGCCGGACGGGCACCATCACCCCGGCGGCGGACCTGGAGCCGGTCTTCTGCGCCGGCGTGACCATCTCCTCGGCCACCCTGCACAATTTCGACGAGGTGAAGCGCCTCGACGTGCGGCCCGGAGACAGCGTCGTCATCGAGCGCGCGGGCGAGGTGATCCCGCGCGTGGTGAAGGTCGCCAAGCCGGGTGTGCCCCGCGCCCCGGAGGTCCAGCCCCCGAAGGCCTGCCCGGTCTGCGACGGCAAGGTGTTCAGGGAAGAGGAGATGGTGGCGTATCGCTGCATCAACCCCTCCTGCCCCGCCCAGGTCAAGCGGGGCCTTCTGCATTTCTCCTCGCGCGACGCGCTGGACATCGAAGGCCTGGGCGAGCAGGTCGTCGAGCAGCTCGTCGACTCGGGCCGCGTGAAGGACTTCGCCGACGTCTACTCGCTGACCAAAGACGACCTGCTCAAGCTCGAGCTGTTCGCCGACAAGCGCGCGCAGAACCTCCTCGACCACATCGAGGCGTCGAAGCAGCGCCCTCTCTCGCGCCTGGTCTACGGCCTGGGCATCCGGCAGGTGGGCGACAAGACGGCGCGCGACCTGGCCGAGAGTTTTCCCTCCCTCGACAGGCTCATGTCAGCTTCCCAAGAGGACTTGGAACGCGTGCCGCAGATCGGCCCCATCGTGGCCGAATCCGTCGCGAACTTCTTCCGCCAGGCCCAGGTCGAACGCTTGGTCGCCAAGCTGAAGAGCGCGAGCCTCACCCTCGTCGAACCGGCGCGCGAGCGGCCGGCCGGCGGCGCGCTCGCGGGCAAGAGCGTCGTATTCACGGGCGAGCTTTCGAGCATGACGCGCGACGACGCCGAAGAGCTCGTGCGGCTCCACGGCGGCACCGCCGTCTCCTCCGTCTCCAAGAAGACGGGCTACGTCGTCGTCGGCAAGGACCCCGGCTCCAAGGCCGACAAGGCCCGTCAGCTCGGCGTCGCGATCCTCGACGAGGACGCTTTCCTCAAGCTCGTCGGCGAGGAGTGATGGCGGAAACGCCCAAGAAGACGCGCACGGCGCTGTTGTCCGTATCGGACAAGGCCGGCATCGTCGAGTTCGGTCACGAGCTGGCGAAGCTCGGCTTCCGGATACTCGCGGCCGGAGGGACGGCCAAGCTCCTCAAGCAATCGGAGCTCCAGATCGAGGAAGTCCGCGACCTGGCCCAGCATCCGGACCTGATGGGCGGGCGGCTGCGCCTGGCGGAGCCCAGGCTCCTGGCCGCCATCCTCGCCAATCGCTCCAGCCCCGGCGACATGCACGACCTCGAGAAGCTCGGCGCCCAGGCGATCGATCTGGTGGCGGTCAACCTCTATCCCGTCTCCGAGTCTCTCCAAGACCCGAACATCCTTCAAGAGGAAGCGCTGGAGTTCCTGGACCTGGCCGGCGCCTCGGTCCTTCGAGCCGCCGCGCGGAACCACCGCTACGTCATCGCCGTGCACGACCCGCGCGACTATGAGCTCATCATAGAGAGCCTGCGCGAGTTCAAGGACGTCAATCCCGAGATGCGCCAGCGGCTGGCCGCGAAGGCCTTCCATTACGCCGCCTACCACGACGCGACCGTGGCGCAATATCTGGGCGAGCTGGGCGTCGAGCGCCTGCCCGACGAGATGGTCATCAGCCTCAAGAAGACCGCGGACCTGCGCTACGGCGAGAATCCCCACCAGCAGGCGGCGCTGTATCGCCGCTCCGGCGCGCGGCCATGGGGGCTGTCGGCCGCGACGCTCGTGCACGGCAAGCCGCTCTCCTTCAACCATTTCCTGAACCTCGAGGTGGCCGTGGAACTCGTCGCCGAGTTCGCCGAGCCGGCCTGCGCCATCGTCAAGCACTGCAACCCCGCGGGAGTGGCCGTCTCGCACTCGCTGGGAGAGGCGGCTCACTCGGCTTACATCTCGGACCCGCGCGGCTGCACCGGCGGCGTGGCCGCCTTCAACCGCGAGGTGGACGACGAGACGGCGCAGTTCTTAGGCCAGCAGTATCTGGAATGCATCATCGCGCCGGAGTTCTCCGTCGAGGCCCTGGACCGCCTGCGGCCCAAGAAGGACCTGCGATTGGCGACCTTGCCGTCTTTGCTGCTGTCAGCCAATGAGCTGGACCTGCAGAGCATCTCGGGCGGCCTGCTCATCCAGGACAAGGACAATCAGACCCTGCCCCAGATGAGCGTCGTCACGCGCCATCAGCCCTCCGAGCTGGAGAAAGGCAGCCTGGAGTTCGCCTGGAAGGTCGCCAAGCACGCCAAGACGCATTGCGCGGTCCTCGCGCGGGGCCAGTCGACTTTAGGCTTGGGCTGCGGCCAGACCTCGCGCATGGATGCCGTGCGCTTGGCCGTCGTCAAGAGCCAGGACCGCCACCCGATCGTCTCGCCTGATTTCCCCGTCGTCCTCGCCTCCGACGGCACGCTCAGCATCCAGCACATCCTCGAGGCGGCACAGACGGGCGTCACGGCGGTCATACAGCCCGGGGGCTCCAGCGAGGACAAGGACGCCATCAAGGCCTGCGACCTGCACAACCTCGCGATGATCTTTACGGGGATGCGGCATTACCGGCACTGACGGCTATTCCAGGTCGATCTGGACGGGCGTGTGCTTTGTGTCCCGCGCGAAACCGGAGATGCGGACGCCGTTGCCGTGAGGCTCGATGTGGAAGCCGAGGCGGGTCTCGAAGATCAGGCCCATCGAATCCATGAAGGTGTTCGGCGCGCCGCTGAGGTCGGCGAGCACGAACAGGTTGTCGGTGTACTTGCCGTGCGCGGCCTTGTATTCCCGCTCGAGCGAAGCCACGTTCTCCAGGCCCTTGTACGCGTTGGCGACGGTGCGGACGCGATAGTAGGGCCCGGACAAGACATAAGTCCAGACGGAGTGGGCGGCGATCACGGCCACGATGGCCCATGCGGCCGCGGCGACCAGCGGCCGGCCGGCTCGCGACTCGTCTTGCATCACGACCGTCCTGGCGATCAGGTCATGCCAGCCCTGGAGGCGGCGGTTGAACAGGGGCCAAAGGAACCCGAGGTAGAACACGCAGCTGAGGATGTAGCAGACGGAACGCAGCGCGGAACGCCCCAGGGTCAGCGGCTGGCCCTGAAGATCGGCGACGTGGATGCCGACGAGCGCCTTTCCCCAGGACCTCCGCCCCTCGGCGTTCGTGTACGCCTGATACGCGATGAAGACCGCCGCCCAGAGCCAAGTCCAGGCGTAGGCGTGCGGGTTCAGCGAGACGCTGTACCGCGGGAAGACGACCTTGAGCGTCAGCAGGTAGCCGACGACCGCCAGCGCAAGGTCGACGCCGAACGCCAGCACGCGCTCGCTGAAGAACGCGAAGTCCAGTTCCTGCTCGGCTTCGGGCGCGTTCAACTGGCCGGCGCTCCGGGTTCAAAGTACTTCGGCTCGCGCGGCTGACCTTGCTGCCGGTCCACCTTCGGCGTCCCCGGCCTGAACCCCGCGAAGTCCTTGAGGACGAACGGCTTGACGTATTTCAGCACCCCTTCGTCGGGCGCCTGGCCTCCCCAGACCCGCCACCACTCATGGCCCCACGCAGGGAACAGCCCCGCCATCTGCCTGATGAAGGAGGTCTCCAGATCGCACGGCGCCCTGTAGTGGGGGTCTCCCAGACGTTCCGTCGCCACGTACTGCTTCAGCGTGGCCGCGTTAGTCATCCTCGGCAGATATTGCCAGCCGTTCAGATAGAAGCTCCCATCCGCGCCGGGCCAGTTCGTCTGGAAGTACTGGTCGACCCAATCCTTCTTCGTCCCCTCGCTGGTCGTCCAAGCCAGCTGCTTGCCGAGGTCGGCTCGCACGCTCGCGTTCCCCTGCGCGACGTAGTCATTGAAATAATCGCCCTTCGAGATGAGCATCTGCCTGAGATACTCGCGGCGGAGCCTCGCCTTCGCCAGCCCCCAATCCTCCCTCGGACGACGCCGCGCTCTCGGCCCTCACGCCCCCCAGTTTCGCGTTCTCCGCGACGACGGCGTCGCTCCAGCGGGCGTCCATCGCCTCGCCGAGGCCGGAGTTGCCCTTGTCCTTGCAGAGCACCGGCTTGCCGTCCGGACCGGCGGCGGAGTACTGCTTCCGCGCGGCCTCGAGTACGTTCTTCGCCCGCTGATAAGCGGTGTCCGGCGCCGGAGCCTTGGGGTCTCTCGGCTTGGTGTCTTCGGCGGTCTTGAGCTTGTCGATCATCGCGTCTTCGATGTCGTACTTCCGCCATTGCTCGTTGCACGCCTGCTCCGCCTTCTGGTCCCATGTCTTGAGGCCGGCGCGGGTCTTGTTGAGCTTCGCCAGGGCCTGGCTCCCGGCGTCCGATTCGGCCGCCGCGTACCGCCGCTCGAGCGCTGCCTTGCTGTCGCCGCTGGCCGGCGGGAACCAGTCTTTCAGGTTCTTGGCCGTGTCCTTGGCCGCGGCCACCGGGTCGGCGGCGATGACGCCGACCGTGGCCTTCATCGAGCCCCACAAGCTGTCGTCTTTCTGGATCTGGCTCGCGAGCTGCTGGACCAGCTTCGTGACCGTATCGGCGCCGCCCTCGTCGACGTGGAAGGTTTTGTACGACTCGACCTCCTTGCCGTCCTTGCCCTTGGCGACAAGGTGCTGGACGAACATCGGCTTATGGTCCTTGGGATCGTAGATGACGACCAGCTCCTGCATCGAGGCCTTCACGCCCGCCTTTTCCTCGGGGGACAACTTGGAGCCGGCCTCGCTGTTGAAGAGCGCCGCCTCCATCGCCTCCTTGCCGACCTGGTCGACCGTCTTCCTCATGCTCTCGATGTCCTTCACGTTCAGCTTCTGGTCGGCGAGCTTGGAGCCCTCGCTCGCGGGCGCCGCGCAGAGCTTCTGCACCGCGCCCCGCGCCTTGTCGACGTAGTCGCCCATTTCTCGGAGCTGTTTCCCAAGGACGATGTCGCGCAGGTCGAGAGCCTTGGCGGTGGCGTCGAAGTCCTTCTTCAGGTCGTCGGCCGATTGGCCGCCCTTGAGTTCAAGGGGGGTCAGCTTGGTCTGCAGGTAGTTGATGCGCTCCTGATACGTCGCGAACCTCGGCCCCGGGCTCGTGCTCTCGGGGACCCACAATCCTCCCTCGGAGAACGCCTTGCACTGCACCTGACGCGGCGCATAGACCTTCGCATTCGGCTGGCTGGCCACGGCGCCCGACAACGAGGCTCCCTTCTGGTAGACGCCGATGATGAGGTTCGCCTGCTTCCAGACCTTCCCGTAAGCTTCGTCCACCTCGTCCAGGTACGCGCCGATCTCCTGAAGCTTCGCCTTCTTCTTGTCGAGCGCCAGCGTCTCCCAGCCCTTCGCGTCGACATAGCGAGCGTGGTTCCAATCGCCGCTGGTGCTCAACACCTTCCAGACCCAGTGAGTGCACCCGTGGCCGCCTACAGGCGTCGTCGGATACCCGATCGTCTTCTCGGCGTCGAGGACCTTCTGCTCGCAGCGCGGCCCGGGGTAACCCTTCGTCCCGCAGCCGTCGCAATGATAGACCGGCGCCGGGAGCTCTTTGACGTCGGCGGGCTTGAGGGACTCCTGCTCCGGCGGCTTGGCCACCGGCGGCGCCGCCGGCGCCTTGGTCGGCGTGTTCTCGGCCGCGAGGAAGATGGGGATGGCGACGCAGGTCGCGATGAGCCAGACGTGAGCGCGCTTCATGAACAGCCTCCTAGCGTCAAAGTCGTTCTTCCTCTGACGCTGTGCCCGCATGCCTATCAGGCCGCGGGCCAGAACCCGGGAAAGCGAACGGCACGCGCCGAATCCCAAAGCAAGCGCGTGCCGCACGGCCTAGGGGTGCTTCCGGGGGTTCGGCCTTGGAAAATTGTAAGCCCGGCCTCTGTTTTTGTCAAGGGGCTTTGTCCATGGATTTGCATCGGATGTTAATGGAAAACCCCTAGCTGGCGCAGCATGTCGGCGGTCGCGGCGACGCGCTGAGCGTTGTAGAGCGGGTCCGCCGGCGAAACGGGCCGGCGCGCCCCGGCGAAGCCGCCTTTGGCGAGGATGGAGCGCGGATCGCGGAAGTTGTAGTACACGTACGTCCACAGCTCGCGGTCGGCGGGGCTGAGCGAGGCGGGATCGAGCCCCAGCGACTTGGCGTCCCGCTCGAACTGGGCGCGCTTGTACCGCAAGAGCGCCGCCATCGCCTCCAGCGCCGCCTCCGGGCTCTTGAACTCGACGGTGGGGAAACGATGCCCAGCCTCGTTGAGCCAGGTGCCCGCCCCTCGGGTCGCCCCGCTGAAGTCCGCGGCAAGATATCCGGCGCGCTTGAGCGCGGGTTCGAGGTCGCCGAAGGAATCGAGCCCCATGGGCCCCTGCGACGTGAACGCCCCAGGCGCGTCCCCCTTCGCCAAGGCGTCGGCGTAGAGGTAGTAGCCTTCCTGGTACGCGGCCGCGGCAAGGTAGGCCGGGTCCACGCCGCCGCGCCCCGCCGCCGCCGCGATGGGCTCGACCGTCGCGGGCTCGCGCAGCAGCCCCAGGAACATCTGCGGCTGGGCGGAGAAGCGGGCCGCCGACGCCTGCGCCGCCTGCTCGATGCGGCCGGCGCCCAAGGCCTCGACTCGCGCGATGATCGGATCGGGCGTCACCGGGATGGACGCCGCGCTGAAGAGCGCCACGGCGCCGTCGGGGTCATCTTGGGCCAGGCGATCGAGCCAAGCGCGATGGCGGCCGACCATCTCGGCCCACGGGCGCTCACGGGAGCTGTTCAAGAGGTCCTCGACGCACGTCTGATATCCCTTCTTTTCGTCAGGCGAGGTCGAGCGGCGGAAGGCCTCGGCCAGGAAGGCGTCCGCGCCGGGGCCGAGGCAGTTGGCGGAGAAGAGCCGGATGCCGCCGGCGTCGCCCTGTTGGGCGAGCCGCCCGCTCAAGCGGCAGGCGCCGGGCACGGCCGCCGCCAGCTCGCGCGCCGCGACACGGTTGTGCTCGATGGCGAGGTCGAGATATTCGGCGTAGCCGATCTTGGAGGAGTCCGC
>JAPLKK010000086.1 GCA_026388115.1 Elusimicrobiota bacterium
CGGCCCTGCCGCGGGCGGCCCTGCCGCGGGCGGCGCGCCTCCGAGGTCCCCGCCGGCCGCTCCCGCCGCCCCGAAGACGCCGCCCCCGGCGCCGCCGCTGCCGCTGGCGGCGCCGGGCCAAGACGTCTCGCGCAACTACTTCAGCCGCGGCTACTCCGCCGGCATGCGCCGCCTCGCCGATGACGCCCAGATCCAGGTGTGGCATCTCACGGGCCAGACCAGCACCATCGGCGACCCGCTCGGCAAGGTGGGGATCGCCATCCACCAGGAGGGCCCGAGCTGCGGCGTCGGCGCGCAGTACGAAGCGATGCGCTCGCGCGGCATGAACGTGGACATGCCGTCGTTGGCGAAAGAGGCGATCGCGGACGGCTTCTACGCGGAGATCAAGCTGCGCAACGGCAAGCGCACCGGCGGCACGAGCAACGAGGACTTGAACAAGCTCCTGGCCACCCACGGCGTCAAGGCGACGTACAAGCCGAACGCCACGCCGCGGGACCTGGACGCCGCCGTCCGCGGCTCGGGCGACGCCATCGTCGCGGTCCAGACGCAGAAGTTCTGGCAGGACCCGAAGCTCCCGCCCCACGCTGGGCTACTACGTCAACGACACCGGGACCGGCGAGGCGGCGCGGTACATCCCCAAAGACGTCTTCCTGCAGTCGTGGTCGGCCAGGGGCGGCCAGCTCGTCATTCTGAAGTGAGGAGCTGCCGGCCCCCCGCCCGCGACTAGGAAAGCGGCCGCGGGACTTGGTACCGTAGTTGCCATGAAGCGCGACTTCGGTTTCTCGGTGGCGGAACGCCGGATACTGTCGAAGCTGGACACCCCGCAGCGGATCCAGGATCACATCGACCGGCTCGCGTACAACATGGAGGAGGACGGCGACACGTTCTATTCGCCGCGCGAGGTCCTGAGGCGCCGGCAGGCCGACTGCGTCGAAAGCGCGGTCTTCGCCGCGGCGGCGCTGCGCTTCCACGGCTTCCCGCCCCTCCTCCTCGACCTCACCGCCAACAGGAACGACAGCGACCACGTCCTCGCGGTCTTCCAGCGCGACGGCCGCTGGGGCGCGATCGGAAAATCGAAATACGCGTTCTTCACGTATCGCGAGCCCGTGTACAAGAACATGCGCGAGCTGGCGATGTCGTATTTCGATCTGTACTTCAACTGCAAAGGCGAGAAGACGATGCGCAGCTTCTCCAAGGACCCGCTGGATCTCGCGAGGTTCGACGGCAGGGGCTGGATGACCTCGCCGAAGCACCTCTTCTACATCGCAACCTTCTTGGACAAGATCCCCCACGAAAGGATCGTCCCCAGAGGCAGGGAGCGCATGCTCCGCAGGGTCATCCCCCTCGACCGCGAGGCGGGCGAGCTGTGGATCAGGCGCAGCGGGCTCCTGACGAAGCTGAAGCGGGACAAGTACTGACCTGGCGCCTTACTTCAGGCGCTCCAGGACCAGCTTCCCGGCCGCGGGGTCGACGTGGAAGACGAAACGGCTGAGGAAGGACATCCCGAGCAGTCCGTCGAACTCCTGCCGGGTTCGAGGCAGGAGCACCGCCGTCGAGCCGGCCACCTCCGACGCTCCCACCTTGACCGAGGACAGACGGACGCGCTCGCCCTTGACCTTGCGCCCGTCGGCGACGACGGTGAAGACGCTGCCGAGCTCGTCTTTCGCGTCCACCCCGAAGGCGCCCGCTGAGGCGCCGTAGAGCGTCGTGAACGAGGCGCCGGTGTCGACGAGCAGGCGCAAGGAGCGGCCGTTGACGACCGCCGTCACGACGACCGAGCCGCCGCGCTTGTCCTCGGACGCCACGGCCTCCTCGCTGAAATCCTTCTGCATCTGGCGGCTCTCCCGCTCGACCCAGGCGTAGTAGTCGGCGTCGGGGCCCGTGCGCCCCGCCGCCGCCAAGGCGGCTCCGGCTCCGCGCAGGTACTCCTGAAGCCGGTGGTAGCCCTCGGAGTAGCGGTCGATCTCCGCGCCCGCGGCTCGGGACTCTTCGAGCGCCTCCTCGGCCCGCGTCATCCCGGCGCTCATCCGGTGGCCCGTCTGGTTGGCCTGCGCCACGAGGGTGTTATACTCGCTCGCGCGCGGGTCCGTCTGGTCGATCTGGCGCGAGAGCTCGTTGTACCTCCGCCGCAGCTCGGGCGCCTCGGCCTCGATCCGTTTGATCTCCGCATCCAGCTCGGCTCGCCTGTTCTTCGCGTCGAAGGCTTTCTCCCGCTGCGCCAGGACCTCGCGCATGAGGCCGTCGAGCTTCTCCGCTCCCTGGGGCACCTGCTGGCCCGACTCGAACCGCCGGCGCGACAGCTCCCGCTCGACCGCCTTGCGCCGCTTCTTGGAGGTCCGGTGGATGCCCGCGATCTCCGTCCGCCGCAGGGAGACGGTCCCGTAGCCGATGTCCACGACGATCTCGGAGGCGTTCTGCGAGACGATCACGCCCTCGATCCGGTTGCCGTTGGTCAGCTCGACCGTGTCGGCGCGGACGGCCGCCGCCGCGGCGAGGAGCGCTACCGTCGACAGCCAGAACCCGGCTCGCCTCATCCCCCCTCTTGCTCCGCTAGCTTGTAGAAAAAACCGAGCCGCCCTGTCCAAGACCGCGCGCGACCGCCCCGGGCTTACTTCAGCCTCTCCAGGACCAGCTTCCCGCCCTTGGGGTCGACGTGGAAGACGAAGCGGCTGAGGAAGGACATCCCGAGCAGTCCGTCGAAAGGCGGCTGTCCGTCCAGCGGCACGATCACCGCCTCCGTGCCGGCCGCCTCCGACGCTCCCACCTTGACCGAGGACAGACGCACGCGCTTGCCTTCGACCTTGTGCTCGTAGGCGACGACGGTCAAGACGGTGCCTAGCTCGTCTTTCGCCTCCACCCCGAAGGCGGCGGCGGCGCCGCCGTAGAGCGTTGTAAGCTCGGCGCTGGTATCGACGAGCATGCGCAGGGCGCGCCCGTTGACGACCGCCGTCACGACGACCGCGCCGCCGCCCTGGTCCTCGGATTTCACGGTGTCCTCGACGAGATCTCGCCGCATCTGCCGGCATTTCTCGTCGACCCAGGCGTAGTAGCCGCGGTCGGGGCCTTTCCGCCCTGCCGCCGCCAAGGCGGCTCCGGCTCCCTTCAGGTACTCCTGAAGCCGGCGGTAGGCGTCGAAATAGCGGCCGATCTCCGCGCCCGCGGACCGGGCCTCTTTGCCCGCCTCCTCGATCCGCGCGCTGGAGGTGCTCATCTGGATCTCCGCCTCCAGCTCGGCGCGCTTGCTCTTCGCGTCGAAGGCTTTCTCCCGCTGCGCCAGGGCCCCGCGCATGAGGTGGTCGAGCTCCTCCGCTCCTAGGGGCACCTGCCGGCCGGATTCGAACCGCCGGCGCGAGAACTCACGCTCCTCGCCCTTGCGCCGCTCCTTGGGGGTGCGGAGGATCTTCGCGATCTCTGTCCGCCTCAGGGACATGGTCCCGTAGCCGATGTCGACGACGACCTCCGAGGCGCTCTGCGAGACGATCGTGCCCTCGATCAGATTGCCGTTGGCCAGCTCGACCGTGTCGGCGCGGGCGGTCGCCGCCGCGGCGAGCAGCAGGCCTACCGACAACCGGATCCCGGCCCTCACGGGTCGTACCAACCGCGCTCGGTGGTGGGACCGTAGCGGCGCGCGACCTGAGACGCGAGAGCGGCGAGGCCGTTCTCCAACGCGCGGTCGCGCAAGAGCTGAGCCTGGGAGAGGTCGAGCGACAGGTCGTCGCCGGTCAGCACCGCATCGACGGGCGCGCCCTTGAGGTCGCGCTCGACCAGCTCGATGAAAGTCCCGAGCCAGTAGATCCGCACGCGGCTCTTTCCATCCTTGGCCAGGAAGCGGAACGCGCCGCGCCACCCGCCCTCATCGAAGCCGTGCCAACCCTCGAGGGCGAGGACGGGGCAGGGATCGATCCTACGGCCGTCGATCGACAGCGCCGTGCCGCTCAGGCCGTAGGCGTCGCGCAAGCGCCGGATCGCGCGGCGCCCCGCCCACCACGAGGACCATCCCGACCAAAGGATGCGGATGACGGTGCCTTCGCTCCGGTTGATCCCGATGTCGCGCGCGGCGACGCCGGAGGTGGCGAGCGCCCAGGAGGCCTGCCCCGAAGGTCCGCCGGAAGTGACGCAGACGGCGCTCATCCCCAATCGCTCGAGCGCCAGCAGGCCGAAGGCGAGCTGGCGGCCGCGCAGCGCCTCGATGACGTCGCCGTCCAAGAGCGCCTGCAGGGGGTCTTTGAGGCGGCGCGCGGGAAACGGCAGGCCGTCGAAGCGGATCTCGAGGCCGCCGAGGCGGCGCCAAAGCTCCAGCCGCGTCGCCTCGGAGGCGACGGCGCAGCGCATGAGCGGAAGGATGAAATCGTGAGGATCGGCGAACTGCCAGTCGCGTAAGCGCTCGATCAGACGCGAAGCATCGATGCGGAAGGCGCCGGAATCGACGAGCTCCCCGCCTTGGGCGTCCGCCGGCGCCTCCGATTGCGCGTTGTCCCGCGCTTGGACCGAGAAGGAGGCGGAGTAGCGGTCCGGGTCCGTGCTCATAGCCTTGCCATTAAAGCGTTTCGGCGAAGCCCGCGCAGGGCGACGAACCCGAAACCCAGCCACGAAAAGACGGAAATCCACTTCCCGACGGCATAGGCGCGCGGCGCATATTCGATGCGCAGATGATGCTGCCCCGCGGAAAGCGGCACGGCTCTCAGGATGTAGTCGGCGGGCTGCAGGGCATAGCTGGATTGCGCGCTGCCCGGCAGCCCCACCGCGCGCCAGGCCGGCGTGTAAAGATCCGTGACCAGCAGGATCGCCGGCTTCGTCGTAGCGGCCTCGACTTCGAGAGAATCGGTCGAGGAGCCGGTCACGCGGACCGTGCCCGGCGTTTCGCCGCCGCCGGGAGCCGGGACCGGAACGGTTTCGAGGATGACTTCCTTGCGCGGGTCGAATCCGGGCTCGCGCATCGCCGCAAAGATCCGATCGCGCTCGCCGATCACCCGGACTCTTGAGACCAGCTGGACGTGCGGCAGAGGCGGGGAGGGCGCGTCGACGATGACCCGCGACCCGTCTTGCTCTCTCGCCACCGCGCATCGCAGGCGCAGCAGCGCGTAAAGCGGGTCGAGCTTCCGGAAGGCGACATACGCCGTCGCCCGCGCCGGGTCGCCGCCCTGCGTCCAGGTGATGAACTCCGCGTAACGCCGGACGATGCCCGGGTCGTCGCCCCAGATATCCTGCGCGCCGAGCGAAAGGGCGCTGCCGGGGGCCCATAGGTCAAAGACGCGGTAGTCGCCCGGGTGTTCGGCGAGGAATCTCCTCATGTCCGGCATGACGGCGGCCGCGCTGTCGAAGGTGTCGCGGGAACCGCGGGCGAAGCTGAATACCTCGAGGATCGCCAGCGCAAGGACGGCGTACAGGAATACGGGCGCTCTGCGCGCTCCGAAGCCGATCGCGCCCAGGGCGCCAAGGGTCGCCGCGGCGAGCACGAGCGCGTTGGACGCGCCGGCTCTCGCCCGTTCGACGAATCGCGGATCGCCGGCGTCGGCGGGCCGGAGGTAGCTTTCCCGCGAGGCCTGCATGGCATGGATGACCGGCCGCCAGTCCGCCGCGCGGATGAAGATCGCCGCCGCCAGGAATACGCCGGCGACCGCGCAAACGCCGACCAGCGCGCTTCGCCGGACGCCGCGGTCGCGCCACAAGCGGTCGAGCCCGTGGGCGGCGAGCGCGGCCAAGAACAGCGACGCCGGGAACATGAATTTCGACGTGCCGCGGAATCGATCGAACCCCGGCGCGAAATCGTAGAGCACCCGGAACAGCGGCGTGTGGACGCCGAGCGCGAGCACGGCCAGGGTCCCGACCATCGCGAGCAGGGTCCGGCGGGTCCGCTTCTCCGCCGTCGCGGCGCCGTAGATTGCGAGCGTCGATCCGGTGACGCCGAGAAATACCGACATTTCCCAGGGATAGCAGCGCCCCCAATACGGGTGAGCCGGGCTCATGGCGCCGAAAAACTGCGGCGCGATCAGCGTGAGAAGGTTCTCTTGCGGAAAACCGAACATCGCCGCGAACTGGAACAGCAGCGGCTGGTTGCGGATGGTCTCCGCGTTGGCCTGGAGCCCGGCAAGCAGCTGCACCGAGGCAAGCAGCGCGCCTCCGATGTAGATCGAGGACAGCAGCGCCGCGGCTTGGATCGGGCGTTCCGCGTCCAGCAAACGCAAGCCGGCGTAAAGGCCCGCCGCAAGCCCCGTGTAGAAGACATACTGCGGGTGCCCGGCGAAGATCTGCATCGCCACGGCGAACATGCCGAGCAATGGCCATCGGGCGCGCCGCGTGTCGAGTCCTGATCCCTGGGAGGCGCCGGACAAGACGCCGTCGATGGCCAGAAAGATCAGCGGCGCCCAGACCATCGCGCAGAGGTTCGGCAGGTGCCCGGCATAGATGTGCGGAAAATACGTGCCGCCGAACATCATCAGCGCGCCGGCCAGGAAGGCCGCTTCGCCGCGGAGCCGGCGCAGTCTCATCCAGGCGAACATGAACGCGCCCATCATGAAGACGTGCAGCGCGATGCCCCAGTTGACCGCCTGCGCCAGCGGCAAGATCAGGTAGATCGCATTCGGCGGATAAAGCAGCGCGGCCTGAAACCCGCCGAAATACGGCGCCCCCGAGAGATTATGAGGATTCCAGAGCGGGAAATTTCCATGCGCCAGCTCGCGAAAACCGAAGCCGCGCCAGCCGAGGAACTGCACGAACAGGTCGCGGGTCTCGCCGCCGACCACGCGCGTGCCGCCGTCGAACAGCACGTCGCCGAACATCAACAGGGTCAGCAGGAAAAGGCCGCCGAGCCATTGCCAGGCGGGGCGTTCCGTCCCGAACTCGAGCGGGTTCGGCTGTCCTCCAGGCTTATCCGTGCCCATGCGTCTAGAGAACGTTTCGGCGAAGCCAGCGCAAGGCGCCGGCGCGCGTCGTGAAGCGGCCGGCCCATTGGGCGCGGGCGGCGCGGTCCAGCTCTTCGGCGAAGCGCGGCCCGGGCGGCAGCCCCAGCGCGGACAGGTCCGCCCCGCCGACGAGGAGCGCCGTCGTCGAAGCCTTCGGCTTGCGCAAGAAGCGCTCGAGGGCGGCGCGCGCCTGCGCCGGCAGCCCGGCGCGCGGCGAGGCGCGCCGCCTCGCGGTCTCGAGCGCGGCGAGGGCCGCCTGCGAATGGGGGCGCTCCAGGTTGAGCGAGCGCACGAAGTCCGCTCCCGCCGCCGGCCCCATGGCCAGCGCGATGAGGATGAGGCGCTCGAGGGGGTCGGCCGCCGCGCGCAGGCCGGCCGGCCAGCGGAAGCGCTCGCGCCAGAACCGCGTCAGCCCCCAACTCCGCGCCAGGGCCAGCGCCGCGGCCGGGTCTTTTTCCTCGAGGATGCGCCAAAGCTCCGCCCGCAGCCGCTCGCGAGACAGCAGCCCCGGCGCGCGGCCCGCGACCGCGCGCCGCGCGAGCCGCGCCGTCCCGGGCTCCAGCCGGAAAGCGAAGCGCGCGCAGAAGCGCGCGGCGCGGTACAGCCGCGTGGGGTCGTCCTCGAAGCTCGCGGGATGCAGGACGCGGACGACGCGGCGGCGCAGGTCCTCGACCTCCTGATCGGGCTTCCAGGAGATGCCCTTCCACGCGATGCCCGCGGTCTCGACGAGCGGGCCGA
>JAPLKK010000059.1 GCA_026388115.1 Elusimicrobiota bacterium
CCAGAAGACGCCGGGCTTCGCCGGGCAGAGCGGAGGTTCCTCCGGCGGCTCCATGTCGTCCCAGGCGCCCGCGGCGGGCGGGCTGACCAGCGGCCAAGGGCGGACCGGCGGGCTGACCGCGATGAACCGCGGCATGAGCGGCGTGAGCGCGGGCGGCCGCCGCGCGCTCGTCGGCTCGAGCGGGATGCGCGCCTCCGACCAGGCCATATCGGCGCGCAACATCGGACAAGGCGTCGCCCGCTCCTACGCTCCCTCGATGCAGCGGGCCGGCACCACCTTCGACGGCGGCTCGGCGTTGCAGAGCGCTCCCGGCGGCGTGCCCTCGGCGGCGACCGGCGGAGGCCTGGAGACGGGGCCGGCCAACCGGTTCGCGCCGAGCACGGTCGTCGACCAGAGGCAGGTCCCGCAGCCGAAGCCGGCGGAGCCGCCGAAGGACTCGAACCCGTACCAATGGGCGATGTGGACGGCCATCGGCGCCTTGGTGGTCGGGCTCGTGGCCTTGTGGGCGCTCAGCGCGCTCAAGCCGAAGGTCACCGCGGCGCAAGCGAAGATCAAGGCGGCGTTGACGGCCACTCCGTTCGCGGCTCCCGCTCTCGCGGCGGCCATCGCCGAGTTCAACGCGTTGATCAGCTGGGGCAAGGCGCTGTCCGGCATCGCGACCGCGGCCGGCGCGCTCGCGACCGCCATGGGCGTGATCATGATGACGCGCTACGGCCAGACGATGCAGGGGATGATCTTCACGGCCGTCGGCGGGCTCCTCACGCTGCAGGCGGGGCTCAAGTTCATGGCCCTCATGAGCGTCGAGCCGCTCGATGAGACCGGCGCGGGGCTGATGGGGAAGACGGGCGACGCGCTCGATAAGGCGCTCACGAACGCGGTCACGCCCTTCAACGACGCCATCGCGTCGAGCTTCTCGATCTGATCGCGTTCCTGACCGGGCCGCTTCTCAGCCGCGGCTTGGTCGTTCTGTATCTGCTCGAGACGGGCCTCGCCGGCGCGTGGTCCATCCGCAATCGCCGCGCGCTGGCGGCGCGCGGCGGCGTGGTCGAGCATCGCACGGAAGCCTCCGCTCAGCTTCTTCTCGTCTCGTATCTGGTCGGCCTGGCGCTGATCGAGGCGCTCCTTCCTTCCCGGCCGGCCCCGGCTCAAGCGGGCGCCTGCCTGCTCTTGTTCGCTTGCGGGCAGCTCCTCGGCGCCTGGGCGGCTTGGACGCTCGGGGACCGCTGGTGCCGGGCTATCGTGACGCTTCCCGGGTCGCGGCGCGTGACGGGCGGGCCCTATCGCTTCCTGCGGCATCCCATCTACGCCGCCACGGTGGCCGAGTGGTTCGCCTTGCCCGGGATCGGCGGACACGGCTGGTATGGCGCGCTCGCGGCCGTGGCCGCGGTGTTCGTCCTGGCGCGTCGAGCCAGGGTCGAAGACGAGCTCCTCGGCGGGTCATAGCCGGCGGGCGATCCTCGCGGAAACGGAGAGGGGCGGCTCTTGCGAGCCGCCCCTCCCCATTTAGGGCCCGGCGCCGTCAGCCTACGTGCTGAACTGCTTGTGGGTCTTGTTCCAGTTGTCGGCCGCGCCCTTGCCGTTCTTCGCGTCGAAGTTGGCCTTGTTGGCGTCGTCGACCTGATTGGTATCGGGGTTGACGCCGTATTGTTCCTCATACTTCTTCTTGGATGCCTTCTCGTTCGCGGGATCGGCGATCAGGTTCTGGCCGAGCAGCCCGGCCAAGGGTATGGCCGTCATTGCCGCCAGCCCCTCCCAGCCGAATGCGACGGCCTTTCCCGTCGGATCGATCGACGCGAGCGCCGTGATCGCGAGCGCCCCGCCGATGACGGTCCAGATGGTCCCTTGGATGTATTGGCCCATCGCAAGCATGAAGCAGCCGAGCAGCGCAAGGACCCCGCCGAGCGCCGCTACGACCTGGGTCAGCATCACGAGCGTTGCAGCGCTGATCCCTGTCCAGCTGGTGGCCTTGCAAATCGCGATGAAACCCGCCAAGACCGTGGCGATGAGCATGATCATCTTCGCCAGCGTGATCGCCCACTGATAGGGAGTCACGTTGACGTAGCCGGGGACGTCGGGGACGTTGGACGAGGAGCCTGAGTTGCCTCCGCTGACGTCCATCGGGCCGCCCTCGGCGGGCGTCTGCCCCGCGTTGGAGGCCGGCGCCGACGCGGTGGGGCCGATGCCGGGTGCGGCCGCCGTCATGGCCGGAGCGATGGGTGAAGCCGTGTCGAAGCCGGTGCGCTGGGTCGAGACTCCGGCCTCCGTGCCGGTCTTGTTGCCCTGCATGCTCGGCCCCATCCTCAACAGGTCGTTCATGCCCTTGCTTCCCTGGATGCCGCTGGTGCGCCGGCCCAGCGAGGTGAGACGGTCCCGCCCGCTGCCCAAGCTTCCGTTGCGGACCGAGGCGTCGACGCTCTCGCGCAGGCCGCTCGAACTGCCGTGGGCGGCCGAGCCTCCCATCATCCCGCCGCCGCCGCCTCCCCCGGATGAGCCGTTGGAGAAGCTCGGCATTTTGGAGAGCATCGGCTTGGCCGAGGCGGAGCCGAGGGCCCCGCCTCCACGCATCGCGGCCGCCGCCGCCGCGGCGACCGCGTCCTGAGCGCCCCTGCCGTCCTTGGCCCCTTCGGCGCCGTTCGCGCCGTCGGCGCTTTTCGCTCCTTCTCCGCCCTTGGCGCCCTTGGCGTCGGGAGCCGCGGCGGAGGCGCTCGCGCCTTCGCCCTGCGCGGCGCCGGCTTGGTCGCCGCCGCTTCCCTTGATGTAGGCCATTCCGTCCTGCGAGGAGTCCGCGCCGCTGATCGGGCCGGCGGCCTGCAAGCCGGCCGTTCCGGCGGCGCCGGCCGCCCCGGCGTTATGCATCCTTTGCGCCAGCCTGCGGGAATTCATCGCGGTGCGCGTCATGTCGTCGTTGCGCATCGTGACGCCGACCGCCGCCGAGCCGAGCGCGACGCTCCCGAGCGCCGCGATCAAGCCGAACTTGCTGGCGAGGAGGGTCAGGACATGGACGCCGATGCTTTTGCCCTGAACGGCGGCGAAATTCGGGAACCAGGGGATGCCGGAGCCCCGGCGCTCCTTCGTCGGTCCCTTGACCTGGACCTGCGGCGCGCTCGCTGAAGATGTCTCGACTTGTCCGTTGTTGGCCATGGCTTCCTCTCCGCTCAGCTAGGCGGTATAGTTGTACTTCTTATGCGTCTTGTTATAGTTTTCCGCGGCGCCCTTGCCGTATTGTTCGTCGAAGGCCGCCTGGTTCTTGGGATCCACCTGGTTCGTGTCGGGGTTGACGCCGTACTTCTTCTGGTAATCATCCTTGGATTTCTGCTCATTCGCCGGGTCGATGCCCGCTGTCTGGCCGATGAAGCCTCCCGCGGCTCCCAGGGCGGCGACGGCCGCCCCCGCGGTGCCCTGGATCAGCGGCACCGCGGCGCCCGCCGTCACCGGCGCGGCAAGAGCCAGTATGGCCACGCCGGCGCCCAAGACCGTCCAGATCGTTCCCTGCAGGTACTGCTGCATCGAGATCATGTAGAGGCCGAGCACGGCCAGGAGGCCGCCCATGACGGCGATGGCCGTCGTGCAGGCGGCAATGATCGCTGGGGAGGCGATGGAGGGCCACATCTTCGCGGCCAGGATGTAGAGGCTCACGAGGAATATCGCCGCCATCAGCATCTTCGCGATCGTGATCGCCCACTGGTAAGGCACGGCATCCTGGTAGCCGGGGATGTCCGGCACATTGGCCGTGCTGACGTCCGGGTTGTTGCCGCTGCTCACGTCCATGGGCCCGCCCTCGGGGGCGGCCGTCGCCTCCGGGGCCGAGCCTGACGGCCCGGCAGCGCCGGGGATCGCGGCCCCGGCGCCCTGGATCGACTGTCCCGGCGCGGCCGCTGCGTCCCATGCCTGCGAGTTCGCCGCCGCGGCCTTGGTCACGTCCCCGGAGCGGTTGGCGGCCATCAGCCCCTGCATGCTGCGCAGGCGATTGGCGTCGATGGCGGAGCGGGCTCCCGACGTCACGTTGCGGGCCGCCTGCCAGTGGCGCGGCGCTCCCTTGCCGAGCGGGTTGCTGCCGATGCCGGCGGCGGCGCTGCCGCGCAGCCCGTCGCCCTTGCCCAAGGCCGAGTTGTGCATGTTGAGATTGTCGAAGCCGCGTCCCACTCCGCCCGACATCCCCGCCCCGCCCTTCAGCGCGCCGAAGCCGGCGCCGAGGCGCGAGGCGGCTCTGGCTCCCGCCATGCTAGGCGCGCCGGCGCCGTCCCGGGTGCCTTGCGCCTGCTGCATCATCGCGGCGGCCATGGCGTTCGGGTCGGGCGTGCCGGGCTCCTTGGCCTTGTCCGCCTCTTTCGCCTTGTCCGCTTCCGCTTTGGCCGCGGCCTCGGCGGCCGCCTTCGCCGCGTCGACGGAGGCGTTGGGATTGTCGATGCCGTCGCCGCGGTAGACGAAGCCGAGGGTGTCGTTGCGGACATGGTCGACCTTGGGCTTGGCGGTTTTCAATTCCTCGTTCTGCCGGATGATGTGATCGCGCAGTATCGCCATGTTGAACTGCTTCGACTTGAGCGCGTCCTGCTGCGCGCGCACGCGCGCTTGCTGCCACAAGCCCCCGCCCGCCGCGACGGTGCCGATGAGAGCGAAGAAGGTGAGGAATCCGATCTTGCTGGCGAACGCGGCGCCGATCTGCGCCCCGACGCCCATGCCGCGCGTCGCCGCGAGATTGGGCCACCAGGGAAGGCCGCCGCGCTTCTTTTCCTTCTTATCGTTGACCACGGCTTGGCGTGTCTTGATGAAGGTCTCGAAATCCGGGATCTCGAGCTTTTGGGTAGTCTCCGCTTGAGCCATGGCAATCCTCGTAATGACGCAATATCCGCCGCCGCGCCTTTGGACGCGGGGCGTTGCGCTTCTTTCACGATTTTAGCGGCCAGTCAGTAACAAAGCGGCAACGCAAGGGCGGCCGGCGTTCCGAATAGTGTAGCGCCCTCCCTGGGCTTGTCAAGCCCGGCTTGACAGGCTCCTTGACAACGCAAGGAACAGGCCTCCGTGTGCCGCGCCAGGGGCGGCAGGCGCATGCGCGATTTCCGCTGGAAATCCCGGCGCGTTGCCGCTTTGTTACCCGCGAGTTTTACCCTGTTGAAGCCGGGACTCCCGGTAGGTGTGCCATGAGTTCATTCTTCGAGCGCAATAAAAGGAAGAGTACGCTTGCCCTCCTGCTCCTTCTATTGAGGCGGGGAAAGGGCGTCGTCGCGCTTCTCGTGCTGGTGGCGGTGCTGACCGGCGTCTTCGTCCTGCCGGGGGGGATGCGCATCCCCTGGGCCGACAAGGTCGCCGGCAAGTTCGGCTTCGCGGCTCCGGGCATCGGCCCGCATTTCTCCAATCTGACGAAAGCGATGCACAACGCCCGCCAGGAGGACCAGACTTGGAGCATCGGCGGCTTGGGCAAGCGCCTGTTCGCGCGCAGCTTCTACACGCCGCCCGCGAGCTCGAGCATGGAGCTCGTTCTAAGGAAGGCGCCCGAAACGGAAGCGGATGCCAGGGCCCGCGTCGGCAATCCGCAGAGCATCGCCGGGATCATCCGGCCCGAGGACGTCGCCAAGCGCGACAACGCCGTCTCGCTGAGCAACGAGGAGTTCTTCGGCGGCCTGGTGAAGTCCGCCAACGCGGCGTCGATGGCCGCGGGCGGGCCGATGTCCGACGGCGGCAAGATGGCCGACATGGGGCAGATGGCGAAGAACCTCGAGATGGCCGCGTCCGCCTCGCCCGTCGGCGACGGCATCCTCGGCCAGCCCTCCGCGTCGGCCTCCGCGAGCCTTCCGCGGCAGGTGGCCGGAGGGAAGGTCGAGAGGCTCGCCAGCTACAGCATCAGCCAGTCCGTCTTGAGCATGTACCAGAAGAGGCCCGACCAAGCGTCGAACCAGACCTTCTATCAGCTGGCGTGGACGCGGGCGTACTCGGTCACGGCGGCCCAGCCGGTCTGCGCCGACAGCAACGGCTGCCCCAAGGAGTACGCCTCCAACACCGCGGGCCTCGTCTTCGACGGCGGCAAGCCCGGCCAGTCGGGCGACAAGATCATGAGCAACGCCGACCTCGGGGAGACGTCCCCGGCGGCTCCGGAGGCCAACAACACGAACGTGCAGGGCATCGTCACCGAGTCGAACCAGTACTACCAGGACGTGCAGGACTGCGACGCGGTGGACGCTTGGACGAACCCGATGGACGGCACCACGCCGACGCTCACCGGCGTGAAGAACTCGGCCGCCTCGGCATTTAACGGCAAGACGCTCGAGTCCGTCTGCGGGCCTTCGCCCGGAGAGAACATGGCGTTCCTCCACGGCCGCGCGCTGAGCGAGCGCGTCCTGATGGACGAGATGCAACACCAAAGCTGCAAGATGAACTGTAATCTAGGGAACCCGCACGGTGACCATCCGGAGTGCAGCAGCGGGCAGTGGCAAGGCGACACCGACTGCGCCCATTGCGACTCGGGCTCGTGCGACAAGACCACGGCCACGCTGTGCAAGGGCTACGGCAATCAGATGAAGGCCGTCTGCAATCAATTGAATTGCGTCTTCAAGGCGAAGCACGACGCATGTCCGCTCTCGGCGACGCAGCCCTTGGACCAGCATAGCTGCAACCAATAACTAAAAGAGGAAGATATGGCATCTAACCCAGAGATCCCCTCCTTCAAGAACCCGGGCGACGGCAAGAAGGACGAGCCCAAGGAAGAGGAGAAGAAAAGCGGCGCGCTCCCCTCGCGCTCCGGCTCCGCCTCGCAAGAGAAGAAGACCGGCGGGGGTTCCCTCTTCGGCCGCGCCGCGACGGCGCCCAAGACGCCGACCTTCGGCGCCACGCCGCAGCTGAAGGTCCGCGGCCTCAGCGGCGGGCCCAAGACCCTGTTCGAGCGGCTCAAGCAGTTCCAGAAGAAGGACCTCATCTTTATCGCCTCCGGCCTCGGCGTGCTGTTTCTGGCCCCGCTGGCCGAGCACTTCATGATGAACCCGACGCAGGAAAAGACCATGACGCCGGGCTTCAACTCGCCGGGAAGCGGCTCCTTCGGGCCCGAGGCGGGCGTGCACGAGCCGGGGACCGGCGGGCTGTCGCCGGGCGGCCTCGTGGGCGCGAGCTCCGACATCATCACGCCGCTCAACGTGCGCGACCCCTCGGCCCTGGTGATGGCTCCGGGCGCGACGGCGATCCAGCCGTCGCCAGCGGCGGCCACGGTGGCGCCGGCGCAAGCGTCCGCGAGCAAGGACTCGAGCTGGAAGGACGCCCTCGCCCAGGCGGCGAAGGACGGGGCCACCAAGGGCTCCGACGCCGCCAAGCCCGCCGCCTTCAAGGCTCCGGGCGCGATGGCGGGCGCCCTGCGCGGCCTGTCCGCCCTCTCGGGCGGCTCCTACGGCGGAGGCCCGACCTACAGCCTCTCCGCGCCGAACGCGAACGGCGTTCCCAACCATCCCACCGGCTCCAACTCGCTGTCGCAGGTGCAGTCGGCTCCGGGCTACAGGGGCGTGGGTTCTCACGGGCTGGACCAGGGAGGCAACGCCGACGCGCTCATGAAGGCCGGGCAGAACGCGGCCGACAAGTTCAACCGCGCCGGCGGAGCGGCCAACAACCTCGAGTCGGCGGCCAAGGAAGTGATCCCGAACGGCGGGGCGGTCAATACCGGCGGCGGGACCTCCGGCGGCGACGCGAACAAGGCGCCCGGAGGCAACAACAGCAAGGACAACAAGGCTCTCGGCGAGTCGCTGGCCTACCTCAAGGCCAAGATGGAGATGGAGAAGGCGCTCGACCTGAAGTGGTCCAAGAAGAAGTGGCAGGAGTTCGAGTTCCCCAAGATGATCTACGAGGAGATCACGAAGTCCGCCATCTCGAACATCCTGGGCAAGGGACTGTTCGAGCCGCTGGGGAAGAGCCTGGCGGGCGCGTGGTCCGGGCTCTCCGGCGGCGGACCGAAGACGACCTATTGCGACGGGTACGGCATGACCGACGGGGCTACGCAGGCGTACTCGTGCCACGGAGGAGACGGCCCCGACAGGTGGGTGGATATCAGCAATACCGACTCCAATGGGAACGGCACCGTCGGCGGCCAGTATCCCGCGCAAGGGGTGTGCAAATACTGCTTCAGCACGGGAGGCAAGGGCGCCGGCAGCGGCACGGGCAGCGGCGCCGGCAGCAAGGACCTGGTAAATAACGTGCCGCCGACCCAGAACCCGCAGTCGCAGGTCGACAGCGGCAAGAGTTCCTTGGCGAGCAACTGCTCCAACCCACAGGACCCCACGGTGAAGACCGCGTGCGACAGCGACGGCAAGAAGATCTTGGACGGGGCCTACACCAAGTACACCCAGGTGAACTCGGCCGTCAAGAACGCGCAGCAGCGGCTTGGCGACGCCCTGACCAGCATGAAGGCCACTGTTCAGGACCTGAGCAATGACGCGCAGCAGATGCAAACTGAGAATCAGAATCTGAATCAGGGAGGAAAAGACGCTTCGGGGGCCCTCGCGCAGGCGCAAGCCGCGCTGGCGGCCCTCAAGCAAGCGGACCTCGACAAGAGCGATGCGACGAAGCTCGCGAAAGACTTGACGGACGCCGGGACGGCCATCGGCAAAGTCCAGCAGACGGTCGCTAACGCGCAAGCGGATGCCAACAGCGGCAATATCAGCAAGTCCAACGCGCAGGCCCAGCAAGACATCGCCAACGCCGTGCAGGCGCTCAACGATGCCATCGCGCAGGCCCGCACGGCGGGCGGCGTCATGTACGACGCCGAAACGGCCGTCAAGGGTGTCCAGACCAGTCCGAATACGGGCGGCGGCCCCCCCGCGGATAGGACTCTCTCCCTGATGGCCTCGAACGTCGCAGCCGACGGAAAGCCGACGCACGACACCCTCGCGGCCCTGGCGGGGCCGGCGATCATCGGCAAGGACAGCGCCAACGCGCAGATCGGCGGGAAGCTGCAGGACGCGGTGAATGCGTACAACAGCGTGGCGGCGGCGAACGCCGCCACCTGCGGCAAGGCCTGCGCGACGCCGGGCAATCCGCCGAACGTTCCGCAGCCGCCGGCCTACGCGAACCTGAAGGAGGCTTCTTCGGCGTTCGACAAGCTGAACGACGCGTCGAACAGCAAATCGGCGCTCTCCACCATCGGAGGGCTTCCGGCTCCGACGGCGGAAAATTACTCGGCCGACAAGGACCAACTCGTCAAGCTCATTCCGGACGCGAGCGGCGCCACGGGCGCTTCCGCCCCGGCGCAGCCGACTGCGCCGGGCGCGTCGACGAGCGCCGGGACGCCGTCTGCCGACGCCACGGGCCAGCTCGCGGCGCTGCAGAGTTCGTTGAGCACAGCTAACGGGACGATCCAGAGCGCCCTTAACGGGAGCGCCGCGGTTTCACCGTCGGCGGCTCCGAAGCCGGGTAAGTAGGGCTAGGCACTTTGGTACCGTGAAACCTAGGACCTTTGGCCCTAGTAGTTCTTGGTGGCCACTGATAGCCTTACCTTAATATGAGGCTGCACCCCTCGCTCCTTATGGCGGGCCTGCTTTCTATGCAGGCATTCTCCGCTTACGCCGACTCTCTCACCGTAATCGAGGTCTCCGGTTCGGTCACCCGCGAGGTCTCTCACAAGCGCAAGCACGTCACGCCCGCGGGTATCGATCCCGAGGTGCTCAAGTGGGTCAAGACGACCTGGCCCGACCTGAAGAAGGTCGGGGACCAGGAGAGCGTCGCGCTCGTGCTGACGGTGATCAAGAATGCGACGACGTCCGACGGGGGGCGGTGGTACGATCAAACCTTCGCTCCCTATCTGGCGAAGCAAGGACAGGGAGGCGCGCTGGCCGTGCTCGCGCACGCCCGCGCCGCGCGCAGCCCAGCTCAGGCACGCCAGGCCGCCAAGGACTTCCTCAAAGAGGCGCTCGCGCAGAAAGGCGACGCCGGGCCCCTGCTGCCGTGGCCGCCCGATAACGCGCTGACGGGCAAGAAGCCCGCGCCGCAGCCTCCTGCCGCCCCTTCCAAGCCTGTCGAGCCGCAGCCTGAGGTGAACCAGAAGCCTGCGCCCCAGCAGCCGCCGGTCCAGCCCGGGGCTGCGCCTGCGAAGCCGTCCGGGCAGATCGTACCGACGGACGGCGGAGGGGTCCTCGCGCCGACGCAAGGCAACAACGTGGTCGTGCCGCCGGTCAAGGGCGAGAAGCCGGTGGAGAATCCCGGCCAGGATTCGATCGACAAGATGGCCGCGGTCGTCGCGGGGTCGGACGAGGCCCAGAGCCTCATTGGCGCGAGGCTGTTCCAGTTGATCTGGGACAAGCACGACGCCATCTCTTTCGTCTCCCAGAAGCTGCGCGAGAGCGAGGCTGTCGCGAAGGGCTCGAACGACACCGGCAAGTTGAGGACCGAGATCGGGCCCGGCGTCCGCGGCGAAATGAAGCCGTGGGTGAAGTATCACCCGAGGGGCGCGGTGCAGATCGCCCAGGTCCTCGGCGTGCCGGGGATCCCGAAGGCCGATAAGAATCTCGGCGCCCTGCATGATCCGGGCGCCGACGACGACGGCAAGCTGGAGCCGAAGCTCATCAACGCCCTGCGCCGCTGGGCGGTCGAAAGGGGAAGCGGGGACACGCAGAAAATCTCCCTGACCACCAACGACTTGGCGGGTGCCACGGGCGTGAAGGCTCCCGCGGCCGGAGAGCAGCCGGCCACGGACGGCACGGATTATCCGATCGGACCGTTGACGATGGCCGAGCCCATCAAGTGGCCTTTCGCCTTCCTCAAAGACGCCGCCATTCAGGCGAACACCCTGCTGACCGGGATGAAGAAGGGGCCGGCGAAGAAGGTCATCGACGACAACAGGCGCTCGGACGACGTGCCGGGCGGCAGCGGCGTCAGCGGCAACCCCGCGCCGCGCGCGCAAGGGGCCGGCTTTTCCAGAGAGGATCTTTACGGCAAATGGGGCGACGTAGGCGTCGTGGCGGTCGGGACGAAGGAGCAGATGAGCTCCGACCCGCCGCAGGGCCGCACCATCTCGATGCGCATCGTCACGGAGCAGGGGGCTGACGGCAAGCTCATCGACCATTTGGCGCTCTACGACATCTCGACCGGAAAGGTGTTCGGCAAGACCTTCCCGGCCAATTTTGCGAGCGACCAGCCGATCAGCCTCAAGGCGGGCGGACTCGACTATAAGCTGAAGATCGACTACGCGAGCAATCCCGAAGGGGCGATCGTCCTCTCGGCCTCCGACGGCAATCCGGCGGTGGGCAGCGGCAGGGACATTCCCACCGTCGCCGGGCTGTTCCGGGACCGGGCCTCCAGGGTCGCCGACAGCGGGCGCGTGGCCACCATCGGCGGAAAGCAGTATTACGTGGGCGGCCAGGGCACCGGGGACGGGGGCGCCGACGTGTATTTCTCGAAGGACGTGATCGACAGCCTGCGCGACGGCGGAAACGCGTACGCGATGACGCCGAAGGCGATGGCCTTCGTCAACGAGAGCGTCGACGGCATGGACCGCATCAAGGACGAGACGGGAAAGGGCGAGGTCCAGATCCTCGACCCCGAAGCCGGCCGCTCCTGGCGCCGGCGGCCCGGCCGCTCCGGCGGCCAAGCCGGGGACCACGCCGGCGCCGGGCGGCGACCCGACGGGCGGCAGCACCACCAACCCGACGGGTCCCGCCACGCCCGACCAGAACGCGGCCGTGGACGGCGAGGGCTGGCCCATCATCCGCGACCGCAACGGCAATCCGATCCCCTACGCGCACCATCCGAGCGGTCCGATGGACGGCTATCCCAACATCGACGTGAACGCCATCAATCAGAAGCTGCAGAGCGCCGGCGTCGACGCCGCGCTCTACCAGATCGATCTCGGCAACGCGAAGAGGGACGACCCGACCAACCCGATCAAGCCGGAGATGTATTGGGCGCTCGTCTTCAAGAACGACGCCGCCAACAGCGGCAAGGCGATCTTCAATAAGGGAGCGCAGCCGGTCGCCATCGATGTCGTCGGCACCGCGCTGTGGCGCGAGGACCAGGACAGCGTGCTGTACATGGACCTCGGCGACGGCCCGCAGGCGAACGGCTCGCTCAACGAGGTGGGCACCTTCAACAAGAAGGCGCCGGTCAACAATATCACGGCGGTCCGCTCGACCTCGGATCCGGACACCGGCTACGGCGTCATCGACGCGATCCTCCAGCGGGCGGGCTTCGCCAATGGCGACCGCGCGACCGTCCTGGGCGCGGTCAAGCGCGCGCACGAGCAGGCCTTGGCCAAGGGCTCCAAGTTCGGCAACGACGAGGTGCCGGTGGACATCGCGGCGGGCCTCAAGTACCAGATCGACGGCACGGCCGCCGCGGGAAAGACCGCCGCGGCGACGCTTGTCATGAGCTTCCCGGGCAGCGACGGCCTGCCGCGCCTGCGCCTGTGGCCGAGCCAGGGCGTGAGCATGGGGGCGGGCGGTCCGAACGACGCCTCCGCCACCGGCGGCCCCGGCACCTTCGGCTACGACAAGGGGACCGTCCCGGCCGGTTTCGACAACTGGGGCTCGCCGATGAAGATCGACGGCGCGGACGCGGTCCTGCTCGAAAAGGACAATCCCGGCCAGGTCTCCAAGCCGCTCAGCGACGCCGAGAAGAAGGCGCCCGGCGCCCGGCTTTACCGCGCGGAGAAGAGCGACGGCGGGAAGACGGTCCGCACCTGGTATCTCGTCTACACGATCGATACGCCCGGCGGAAGGCAGCAGCCGACGACTCCGTGGCCCGTCTTCCAGCAGCCCGCCGACGCGAGGCACTCGCCTCCCGATTTCACGAAGACGAAGATCAACCTCGCGGGCGTCAAGTCCGAGCAGAAGATCGGCGTCAGCAACCAGATCTTCGCCGAGCTGGTGGCGCCTTACAACCAGAACAGCGCCCAGGGCGTCTATGTCGCCAAGGACGCCGCCGACGGCAAGGACAAGCATTGCCTGGGCGTCGTGATGTGGTGGGGCGTGACGCCGCAGCAGCTCGCCTCCGCCGCCAAGAGCGCCGGCTGCAAGTAGGGGCCGCTCACCACAAGCTGGGCCCTAGGTCCCAAGCTCTCCGGGCCTTGACCGCGCCACTCTTCTAGGCCCTCCATCCCTGGCGTTTTTGGGCCTTGCGGGTTACCATGTGGCCTATGAAGCGTGCGGCGGGCGCGCTGCTTTGCCTCGTCCTCCAGGCGTCGATGCCCGGCGCCGCCGGCTGGGTGTTCTTCGGCGCCGCGCTCGCGCGCGCGGCCGAGCCCCAGGCCGGGGCGGTGACTGCCGGCAACCCGCCGGCAAAGGCGCCGGCGGCTCAGCCCGCCGCGCCCGCCCCCGGCGAGGTGATGAAGTTCCTCGAGGCGAAGGGCATCTTCAACGGCTCCGAAGATCCCCTGCGCGGCTACATGATGGCCGACGGGAAGGTCACCCCGATGGGCGCGGCCGCCTTCGCCTATTTCACGAAGCGGCCGGAAGAGGTGGACAGCTTCAAGCCGACCTTCGACCGCGTCCGCCAGTCGGGCCCCTTCAACGAGAAGAAGGCGCAGGCCATCCAGCAGGCGCTGCAGGATTATCAGAGCAACTACGGCGACATCGGCAAGGCGGGGGCCGAGGACGCTTTCTCGCTCGGCGGGCGCCTCAACTCCATCCTGACCGGCGCCGCCGAGGTCCAGCCTGAACAGAAGAGCGAGGGAGGGCCCGGCTCGGCGGGGTACACGCAGGTCGAGGTCCCCGACGGCTACGAGTTCTACGACAAAGACGGCCTGCTGCAGAAGACCAACAAGCCGCATCTGACCCCGGCGGGGGAGCAGCTGTACCGCGAGGTGCGCGAGAAGATCGGCTCGCCGCTCAAGGCCGGCGAGGCGATCAACCCGTCCGAGGCGCTGGGGATCTTCCTCCAGCTCGGCATCATCTCCGGCGCGAACGACCCGAAGGTCAAGGATTACGTGACCGAGGCGGGCGAGCAGCTGTACAACCGCCAGATCAAGCAGATGCAGCAGACGATGAACCAGAACCGGTTCCCGGACGCGCCGAAGGTCCCCGAGACCGGCCGGTACAACCAGGAGATGTACGAGTGGACGTACGCGCGCCTGCATCTGCAGGTCAGCGAGCTGGAGCTGCAGCTGAAGGCCGACCGCATGGCGCGCCTCGCCGAGCTTTTGGGCAAGCAGTTCCGCGACGACCAGTGGTTCAAGGACCCCAAGATGATGGCCCGCCTGGAGGCGGAGGCGCGGGCCAAGACGTTCAAGAAGGAAGGGCAGTACGACGCCATCTGCGGGCGTCCCGTGCACAACTACCTGGAACTGGTGGACTGCAAGCTCGCCAAGCGCCAGGAGCTGATGAAGCAGACGGAGGAGAAGCTCGCGCAGTTCAAGGGCCACGTGGACGACCTGAAGGACGTCAACGTGATCACCCAGGAGATGACCGCCGCCTTCCAGCGCGGCGAGCAGCTCGTCAGCAAGTACATCACGCTCACCTATTTGGAGGCCCAGCGCTGGCAGGCCGACGCCCAGCTCGAGCGCCTCGACCCGCGCTCGCCCGACCACGAGCTGATCCTGAAGGGCATCGCCGAAGCCGGGATGGATCAGCGGACGCGCGCGGATTACGAGAAGCGCGGCCAGGACATCGCGGCGCGCGTCCAGCGCCTCAAGGAGATCTACAAGCGCCTCGAGAAGCAGCTCGACGAGGGCGACTACGCGACGGCCGTCAGCCAGATCCAGGGGGCGCTCGCCGGGACGCAGAAGGAGCTGGCCGACGTCGGCATGGACTGGACGCTGTACGCGACCATGCCCTCGATGACCAAGGCGGCCAAGGACGACAGCTCCGGCTGGATCAACAATTCTTGGAAAGCGGCGTCCGAAGGCATGAACTGGACGTCGAAGAAGCTGTGGGGCGGCAATCTGCAGGGCCGCTACCTGGAGAACCGCTCCAAGCTCAGCGCCTTCACCGGCGCCTTCGACAACGTGCAGAGGCTCATCGCCGCGGGCAAGTGGAAGGAGGCCCGCGCCGCGCTCATCGCCGCCGACCCGACCGCGCTCCAGCGCTACGGCAAGGACATGAGCCTGCAGTCCGCGGACTTGGGCGACTTCGCGAAAGCCCAGGCCGTCTTGCGCGAGGCCTCGGACGCCGTGCAGAACGTATCGACCCAGCACTTCTGGGTGCGCGTGGTGGGCGAGTTCATCCTCTGGTCGGTGGGAACGGCCATCATCGCTCCGGCGGCGGGCGCGCTCCTCGGAGGCCTCGGGCGCGGCAGCCTGGCGGCCGCCGCCGCCTGGCGCGACGGCAATATCGCGGCGCGGACGGCCGCCTTCGCCTTCAAGGTGGCCGGCGAGGTGCTGGAGAACTCCGCGATCCGGCTGCAGCTATTGAGCCCGGCGGCGAGCAAGATCGCCAGCGAGTACAGGCTCCTGGGCGGCCTGCGGGTGAGCGGGGCGGGCGTGCGCATCCTCGACGCCACGATCAAGCGGAGCCTCGTGACCGGCTCGCGCATCGGCTCCTTCGCCGCCATGTCCGGCGGCATCTCGGGCGGGTTCACCGCCGTGAGCCACCTGACGCAGGGGATGAAGGCGGCGATCGAGGACGTGCGCGAGGACGGCCTCAAGGCCATCTACGACGGAAGCGCGGCCAAGGACGTGTGGAAGGGCGGCGAGTCCGCCTTCTCGAACCCCGTCGACGCCGGCCTCACGGGCGCCAAGTTCGGCACGTCCTGGGCGCTCGAGAGCTGGCACCCGCTGCTCGGCATGGGCTTCGGCCTGCCCTCGAGCGCGGTCGAGGGCCAGCGGCCTCTCGGCATCCCGCTCGGCGACATCTCCGAGAACCTGGCCAGCCGCGGCACGCTGGGCCTGGGGGCGAAGCTGGTCGAGTCCGGCACCGGCGCGGCGGCCAAGCTCGTCGGACAACCCGGGCTCACCATCAGGGCGGCCTCGGGCCTGGACGGCTGGATGTCGGCGGCCGTCAAGGCGGGCGGGGCGCGCGCCACGGCGGCGACGATGTTCGGCCTGGCCGACAACATCAGCAAGTACATGCTTTTCTCGCAGGGCATCGGCTGGGCGGCGCACGAGTACAGCTGGCGGACCAACAACATCGACGGCGACAACCTCGAGCGGCGCATCAAGCGCGCCGCGCACGCCGAGCAGGGCGCGATGCAGGCGCCGTACTGGCTGCTCCTGCCCGTCTTCCCGGCGCGCTACGAGGTGCAGGGGGCCATGCAGGCGCGGCAGCTCCAGGGATACCGGGAGCTCCAGAAGGCCAAGGAGCTGGACCTCGTCGCCAACTCGGCCGAAGGCCAGCAGATGCTCCTGCGCGGCAAGCAGGAGACGCCGGTCATCAACAAGATCTTCCAATGGAACCCGTGGGCCGATGAGGGCAATTTCGGCTCCTACACGGTCACCAAGGACATGAAGTACGACGCGATCCGCGAGATCCTGCCGGGAGAGATCACCGGCAGAAGCGAGATCGACCCCAAGACCGGCAAGCCGGTGGTGGACCCGCTCTCCGTCAACCCGCTCGAATACCTCAAGGTCAGCCAGATGGAGGGCGAGCCGGGCAAGATCACCAAGATCGGCCGCCTGCACCTGGGCGACGAGGTGCGCGACCAGTCGGCGCGGCTGTTCGAGGAGGTCATCCGCAAGAAGCCCGCGCTCGCCGCGCAGATCCTGGATCCGAAGAACCTGGGGCGGAACGTGGAGGGCTTCGGCTACGTGCGGCCCGAGCAAGCCGAAGAGGTCGCCCGCGTGCTCTATCGCGTGGCCAAAGACGAGGGCCTCATCGCGGGCGTCAAGCCGCGCGCTCCCGGGACGGGCGAGACCAGCGCGGTCAATCAGCAGGCGCCGCTGACCGCTGAGGAGCATAAGGCGCTGGTGGACATCCTGCCGCGCGTGCGCGAGCGGCTCGAGCCCTATGCCGTCAGCGAGGGCAAGGTGACGGCGAAGGCCGGGGACCTCTTGCAGGCGCTCGCGAAGAATAAGACCTCCTCGCCGGAGCTCAAGGCCTACGTCGACGAGATGATGCAGCGCACCGACGAGTGGGCGGTGCGCACCGACCAGAAAGGCACCGTGGACACCGGCAAGCCCTGGAACAAGCTCGTCCAGGAGTTCAGGAACGACGCCCGCTGGAAGGCGAACCTCGAGAAGCTTTCCCCGGGCGAGCGCGAGGTGATCACCTCGACGCTCGATTACCTCGAGGCCATCCACGGCCGCTTCAGCGCTTTCAACCGCGTGGACGTGACCTACGGCCGCATGCAGGAGCTGCTCTCCTCGCGCAAGACCGAGGCGCAGGGGACGCAGAACAAGCCGCTGGCGAAGGGGCTCGACAAGATCCTCACCGAGCTCTCGGCTTGGCGCCAGGGCGAGGCGGAGACCGCGCCCGTGCAGGGCGAGGGCGCCCGCATGGTGGCGGACCCCGTCGACGCGGCGAAGCAGACGACGAGCTACAACGCCTTGATCAAACGCCTGAACCAGGGCGTGGACGTCGACGCGACGCTCGCCGCCTCCGACCGCGCGCAGCTCAAGGGCCTTCTCAAGGAGATGGACAACGCCCCCTGGCTGCTCCACGACTCGAAGGGCGGGGCGTTGCCGGGCTGGCGGCCCGGTCAGTTCCAGGCGCTGATGACCTTCCTGACCGGCCTGCAGACCGGCGGGGCCGACGCCGCCAAGACGATCCGCGTCTTCCAGATGCTCGGCACCGGCATGGGCAAGACGCTGCTCGCCTACGAGGGCCTGCTGCCCATCGCCGACGCCGACGCCGCGGCCTCGGGCAAGAAGGTCGTCTTCCTCACCGTGCTGTCGAACCTGGAGGCCCAGGCGCGCATGGAGTTCCGCGCCATGCGCAAGATCACCTCCGACATGCAGATCGACACCTGGGAGAACTTCAAGACGAAGATCGCCCAAGGCAAGCTCCGCGGGCGCGGTGGGGCCGACGATTACTGGATCATCGGCGACGAGATGGACGGGGCGGCGCTGCAGCCGGCGCTCACCATCGGCGAGACGACCGCGATGGTCCCCAACGAGGACCCGTCCTATCGCCATCTCAAGGGCGGCCTCGACAAGATGGAGCGGCTGCTCTCCAGCGACGCCCGCGACCTGTCCCAGCAGCTGCGCTTCGAGTCGAACCGGCAGAAGACCCTGCTCGGCCGCATGGCGGAGAAGGACCCCTATCTCGCCGAGCAGCTGCGCCCGGGCGCCGAGAAGCTCTCGAGGCTGGGCGAGCGGCTCGAGAAGGCGCGCGGCGCGGATCTGGGCGAGATCCGCTCTCAGCTCGAGAAGATCGTCGGCGACCAGCAGGCGACGCTCGAGGCGAGCGCGAGCTTCGGCATCGGCGACACCGCGTTCGTGGAATCGCAAGGCAAGCTCACGAGCCTGGCCTCGGATATCGGGAAGGCCAAGAACGCCAAGGGATTGTCCACGCAGATCGGGGAGGCCGATGCGCGGCTGGTGGAGCAGATCAAGGCTTTGAGCGCCGAAGACGCCTCGGGCTCGGCCCAGGCGAGAACGCTGCGGCCGCTGATCGAGGGCCTGAGGAAGCAGCTCGGCGAGCTGGGGGGGGGAGCGGAGCCCGTGGCCAAGCGCGCCGCCTCGGTGTCGGAGCTGCTCTCCCGGTTCAACGCGGAGGAGCAGTCGGTCATCCGCGCCGGGGCCAAGCCCGACGGGACGCGGATCGGCGAGTTCCGCGACTCCGCCGGGAAGGTGCTCGACGCGGCGCGCGACGCCGGCTCGGGCCGCACGGCGGCCGATCCGAAAGCGATCGCCCAGCAGCTCAACGGCATCCTCGACGAGCAGGGCAACGTTTTGTGGCAGGCGCGCTGGAAGAGCGGCACGGACGTCGCGCGCGCCAAGGCCCAGGAGCTGGTGAACCAGGCGCGCTCTACCCGCGCGAAGGCGGACGCCCTGCGCGCCTCCAAGCCCGACGAGGCCGCCCGCCTCGACCTCTCGGCGCAGACGATGGACGGCCAGATCAGGGCCCTGGAGTCCGAGAAGGGCGGCCGGCTGTGGCTCGAGCAGAACGGCGAGCAGATCCTTCAGACGGCCAAAGAGGGCAAGACCGGCTGGCAGGCGCGGATCCGCGACCTCATGGAGGTCCGCCGCGGCGTCATGGACTCGGCCCTCGACACCGAGAACCCGATCTACACCATCTTCAAGGAGATGAAGGAGAACATGTACCCGCTGTACTCCTCGAAGGTGCGGACGCAGAACGACGGCGAGGTGCTCACTTCCTCGCCGCGCCGCCTGACCGAGGGGGCGCTGCGCCAGCGCCAGGAGCTGGTGGACCGGCTGGAGAACCTGGCGAAGCGCTACGAGGGCCGCAGCGACCCGGCGTCCCAAGAGGCGCACCGCATGGCGCTCGACCTGCTCGGCAAGGCCAGGACCGAGCTGTCGCAGTGGCAGGGCGGGGAGGGCATCGCCAAGGCGCTTGAAACCAAAGAGCCGGGCGCGCTCAAGGCCGCCCGCGAAGCGTTCACGAACTCCTCCAGCGAGGTCGGGCGGATGGACGCGAAGGTGGCCGACGCCGCGGGCCGCATCGACAGCCTCACCCAGGAGCTGAAGACCTTGCGGCAGAGAGCCGCGAAGGCCTTGCCCGACCAGGCGACGGAGCTTTCAACGCAGGTCCAGCAGGCCGAGGCGAAGCTCAAGACGGCCCAGCTCGAGCTCGACGCCTTCAAGAACGAGTCGCACGCGAAGAACGACGTCGCGCGCATCCAGCTGCAGGATTATCTCTCGGCCTACCAGAAGTTCCTCAAAGAGAGCCTGCCCGACGTCGTCAAGTCCTATGAGCAGGGCGCGGCCGAGAACGCCGCCGCCTGGGTCAAGGACCTCAAGGCCAAGGGCTTCGACGCCGACGGCCTGCGCGCGCAGTACCGCGACCTCAATGCCCGGGCCGACCAGGCGGCGGACCCCGCCGAGGCCTCCCGCCTGCGCTCGGAGGCGGGCCGGGTGCAGAACGACCTCGCCGCGCTCGAGGGGGTGCAGTCCCAGCTGTCGAGCCGGCCGCAGATGTGGAAGACGGAGCAAGTGCGGCTGAACATGACCTCGAAGACCGCCGTCGACGCCATGTTCCGCAAGATCGACGGCGTGAGCGCGACCGAGCTGGCCGGGCGGTACGCGCTGAAATACACCGGGGCGCAGTGGCTGATGTCCAAGATCCCCGGCGTGCGCGACCTCAGCGTCGCCAAGCCCGTCACCGAGAGCACCCAGGGCCTCACGCGCGTCTACGCCAACAAGCTCATCAAGGCCGTGATGACCGAGCCCTCGATGTCGCCGGTCCAACGGTGGAACCTCTTCTGGAGCATCGCGCCTTCGGCCATCTGGCCGCGCGGGATCCACTACGCGGCGGCCAACACGCCGGTCGTCAACCTTCCGGTCCTCGCCGCCGATTACGCTCTGGGCAAGTGGAAGCAGCCGCTGCAGCCCAAGGGCTCGACCTGGGTGCGCACCGAGCTGTTCAACCTCGCCCGCGGCTACGGCGACGACCCGGCGACCGTGCGCTTCGACAACGGCACCAAGAAGGTCAACGCCGTCCACAACGGCCAGTGGTTCGAGACGATGGACACGCCGACGCGGCGCTTCTGGGAGCTGGCCTACGGCTCGGACCTGACGCTCCCCTACGAGCATAAGACCATCGTCACCATGAACGATTTCGTGCGCGACAACCACGACGTGCGCTTCGTCGGCATGTCGGGCACGGCCGGCCCCGAGTTCCGCCGCTACCTGCAAGACAACGCCGTGCGCTTGTCGGGCGATAAGCTGGCCTCCACCGCGGCCACGGACATGAAGCTCGACGTGTACGCGAGCCCGTCCGGCAAGTACCAGGCGATCCTCGACGCGCTCAAGGCCACGAAGGATCCGGGGGGCTTGGTGGTCTTGAGCCTGCCCGACACGCGCACCTTGAAGCTGGTGCGCAACATGCTCTTGCGCGAGGGGCTCAAAGAGAACCAGATCGCGCAGGTCTTCTCCGACACCGAGCTGCTGCGCGTCAACAAGCCCGAGGCCAACGTCGGCAAGCAGATGAACCTCTACGGCCTCAACGACGGCGGGGTGAAGGTGCTGATGCTCGACACGCGCGTCGGCGGCCGCGGCCTCGACCTGAACTTCAAGGGCCAGCGCGGCAGCCCCGACCCCCACGCCTTCAAGGGCTACAACAAGATGGAGATGCTCATCGTCGATCCCCAGAACATGACCGAGGTGCATAACATCCAGGCCCAAGGCCGCATCTCTCTCGGGCGCGTCAACCCCGGCACCGAGCGCAACTTCCGCCTCGTGCTCGACGCCTCGACGGCGCAGAAAGACCCGATGTTCATGGAGATGGTCCGCGAGGAGCCGCGGTTCTGGCAGCTGAGCCAGAACCCCGACGTGCGCGCCATCGCCTCGTCCCACGGACGGCTGCAGCCGCAGTGGGTGGACGTCCACGAGTACATCAGCAGCCTCGAGGGCAAGGGCCAGGCGTCGGACGTGACCATGGCCTACCGCGACCTCATCCGCGAGTACCTCGTCAAGAAGCAGGGCGAGGTCGAGCTGGACCAGCTGCGCTCCGCCTCCGTCAAGCAGGACCAGCCCCATTACAACCCGCTGATGCGCGGGCTGGAAGGCTGGGCGCGATAAGCGCCCCCGTCCACCTGTCGTTGACCTCCTCGCGCGCGCTTGGGCGCCCGCGCCTTGACGCGTTGCGGCGGCGCCCGTATACTTCAAACGTGGCAAGCGCCTCTGACGACCATGGCGGGCCGGGGCTGTTTTTCGCGATCGGCC
>JAPLKK010000238.1:0-9093 GCA_026388115.1 Elusimicrobiota bacterium
TCCATCGAGCGGATCACCTACGCCCCTCCACCCGCCCGAGCTCCGGCAACGGAGGTCTCGACGGCGGCCGTCCAGGCCTCGTCCGACGTCTCGCTCGCCGCGCGGAAGGCCCCCTCCGCGCGGGGCGCGAAAGGGGAAAGACCGTCGGAGACGGTCTATTGGGTCCAACTGGGCGCCTTCACCGAGGCCGCGCGCGCCGAAGCGCTCGCCAGCGCGCTGAACGCCGATGGGAATTTCGTCGAGCTGTTCGCCTTCCGGAACAAGGGCGTGCTCTACCGGCGCGTGCGCGTGGGCCCCTTCGCCACCATCGGCGATGCCCGCCTCGAGCGCAACCAGCTCGCCGCGCAGAACGTCTCCGGCATCGTCGTCAGGCAACGAGTGCCGAAGAACCCCTAAGATCGCTATAGCTAATTCAGCGGAGTGACGAAGACGCTGTCCAGGTCCGTGTGGAACTGGTCCTCGGTCAGCGTCACGTGCTTCTCGTCGAAGCCCCAGGGGTTGGCGATCGTGACCGTGCGCGAGCGCTTGTCGACCTTCTCGACCCAGTAGGCGTGGCCGCTGACGAGGATGTGCTTGGTCCAAAGCGGGTCGGCGTCTTTGCCGTGCGGAACGGCTTTATCATCGAGCGTCCCCACGACGATCGGATAGCCCTGGTCCCTCCAGCCGGCAATTTGGTCGAAGCTGACCTGGGAGGAGCGGTAGCCCTGGCTGTCCATGCCGAGGATCGCCTCCATCGCCTTGCTCGGAAGGCCGCCGTCGATCTTGTGGTAGCTGCCGCCCTTGAATTGGGCGAACGCCTTCTCCGCGGCCATCACCCACAACTCCGTCCCGCGCGCGTCCCGATCGACGGGCTGGGCGAAGCTCGGCTGCTGCCGCTGCCGGAACTCCGGGAAGCGGTCGTCGACGCGCACGGGGACTTCCTCGAACTTGCCGCCCACCTTTCGGTGGAACACGGCCGTGAACGTCCCGTCGTGGTTGTCATGGATGAACTGATGGATGAGCGAGGCCCGGACGTGGGCGATCGCGGCGAGAGAGGCGAGGAAATAGCAATCGCCCATCTCTCCCTGCGCGATGTCGCTCGCGTCGGCGGCGCGGCGGTCGCCCTCAGTCTTTACAAAAAGCGGTCCCGAGATCTCGCGGTACTTGAGGTCATGGCGGACGCTCGGCTCGCCGATGTGCCGGGCCGCGTCGGTCAAAGCGATCGCCGACTGGCCCGCCTGCTCCAGCGTCTGGGCGCCCACCGGTCCGACCAGCGCCACCGCCAGCATCAGAATGATCGCGCTCATAGTGATAGTATGTTCCCAATTAGAGCGCGCGCGTAGGAACTCCCGCGGAAAGCAAAAGATGATTAAAATTGCAGCCCAAATCATCTTTCCAGCCGGCCTCTTGAATCCGTCTTGAATCACCGATCAAGGCGTCAGTTCAGCTTGACCCGCACGACCTGCAGCGCCTCCGCGGAGCTCACCCCTACGCGCATGCCGTGCTCGCGAGGCTCGATAATGTGTAGAATGGCAGCGATGGCAAAACGAGTCGCGGTGCTCGCTTTCCTGTCCCTCTTCGCGTGCTCCGTTGCGCAGGCGAAGAAAGCCCCAAAGGCGCCGAAGACCCCGGCGGCTGCGGCCGCGCCCGCCCCCGCGAACGCGCCTTCCGCGCTGGAGGTCTCGACGCCTCCGGCGAACGCCCAAGAGCTGATCGCGCGCTTCGAGGACATCGACCGCCAGATCCAGTCGCCAAGAGTTGATCGCGCGCTTCGAGGACATCGACCGTCAGATCCAGTCGCTGCGCGCCCACTACCGCCAGCAAGTGCGCCTCGAGGAGGCGGACACGGTGCAGACGATCGAGGGGCGCATCGAGTACCTCAAGCCGGACCGCCTGCGCATCGAGCACACCAAGCCGGAGCGCCAGACGGTCGTCTCCGACGGCAGATCGATCTGGGTGTACCGCCAATCGTCCAACCAAGTCATCCAGTCGGAACTGGCCGACTGGCGCAAGGCCGACCCGGTCATATCGAGCCTGCTGGACTTCGGCGGCTACAGCGCGCTGGTCAGGCGCTACGACGTGGCTTATTCCAGCGCGGCGCGAGAAGTGACGCTCACGCCTAAGGACAAGGCCGCGCAGTTCATCCTGCGCCTCAAGCTGGCCGACAAGACGTATTTCCCCGTCGAGACCGAGCTCGCGCTGGCCCACATGAAGGTGAAGACCTCGCTGGAGGACGTCGAGCTCAACCCCAAGGTCACCGAGTCCGATTTCGTGTTCACGCCGCCGTCCGGCGCGGACGTTTTCCTCAATTTCAAGCCGCCGAAGGTGGGGCCATGAGCGAACCTGCGCCCGACATCGGGTCGGTCCTGCGTCAGGCCCGCATCCGCCGGGGACAGAGCCTGGACGTCGTCCAGCAGCAGACGCGCATCCCGAAGAAGATGATCGACGCCCTCGAGACGAACCGCTTCGAGGAGTTCCCGGCGGTCGTCTATCTGCGGGGTTTCCTCAAGAGCTATTGCGACCACCTCGAGCTCGACTTCGACCCGTTGTGGGCGCAGATCGACCCGAACAAGCCGAAGCCGGCGCCCCCGGCGCCCGCCCCCGAGCCCGAGGCTCCCGCCGAGCAAGAGGAGCCCGGCTCGCGGCTCGTGCCGGCGATCCTCGCCGCCGGCCTGCTGGTCGCCGCGGGAGCGGTGTACCTTCTGAGCCGCAAGCCGGTCGCTCCCGCGCAGATGCGCCCCGAGCCCCCGGCCGAGCTGGCGCCGCTGCAGGCGACGAAGGAGCTCAGCCTGCGGGTGGTGGCGCGCCGCGACGCCTGGCTTCAGCTGGAGACGGACGGGAACCTGCGCTTCCAGGGACGCGCCCCGACCGGCTTCTCCCAGGTCTGGGAGGCCAAGGATGGCTTCCTCTTGAGGACCAAGGATCCGTCCGCCTTGACCGTCTATCTCGACGGCAAGGAACTGCCGCTGAGCGACGCGCTCAAGACCTCGGCCGGCGATTACAAGATCATGCGGTAGGCGTCGGAGCACTGACCCGCATGATGACACTGCCCAACAAGCTCACCCTGGCGCGAGGCGCGATGGGCTTGGCCACCTTCGCCTGCATCTGTACGCGCCGGCCTCCGCTGTACGCGGCGGCGCTCGTGCTCTACATCGCGGCCACCATCACGGACGGGGTGGACGGCTACATCGCGCGCCGGACGGGCTCCCACACGCCCTTCGGCGCGCTCGCCGACCCGATCGCCGACAAGATCCTCGTGCTCGGCGCCCTCATCGCCTGCACGCACATCCGTTGGCTTGCGATCCCCATCTGGGCCGTGTTCCTCATCATCGTGCGCGAGCTGACCATGGGCGGCCTGCGCGCGTTGGCGGGAGCGCAGGGCCGCATCCTGAGCGCCGACCGCTGGGGAAAATGGAAGATGGGCATCCAGAGCGGGTCGAACATCGCCATCCTGCTCATCCTGGTCCTGGCGGACACCGCCAACCTGCCTTTACCCCAGGAGATCCGGCGCCTGCCGTGGGCCCTGACGCTCCTCAGCATGGCGGTGACCGTATGGAGCGGCGCGCTGTACCTGCGCCAGAGCCGGCGTCTGCTTGAGTCCAGCTGGGGACCTCGCCGGCCGGGAGCCCATCCGCCATCCGAGCCGAGGCACTCGTCCTGAGCGTGCCGAAGGCTTTCAGGCGGTCCTGTGTCGCCGTTGCGACGTGCCTCTATTTAAGTTATATTCCCGCGACGTTGACGGCGCGCCTCGACGTGGCGGGGCGCAAGCGCTGGACGGGGGCGGGATTCGTCGGCACGCTCGCCGGTTGGGCGCTCTGGTATGCCCTTCCAAAGTCCTCGGGCGCTTACGCGGCCGTTGTCGCGGCGCTCGCGCTCGCGGCGTGCTGGATCTGCGGCGTCGCCGAGGAAGAGCTGGGCGTCCACGACGACCCGCGCATCGTCCTCGACGAGACGGTCGGGTTTTGGGTCGCGGTGGCGTTCTTGCCGCGAGGCGCGGCGTGGCTGGCGGCGGGCTTCGTGCTGTTCCGGGTCTTTGACGCGGCGAAGCTGGCGCCCTGCCGCTGGCTCGAGCGCCTGCCCGGGGGGTGGGGCGTGGTGATGGATGACGTGGGTGCCGGCGTGATGGCGAACCTGATCCTGCAACTCGTGGCGCATCTGTGCTGAGACTCCTGGGGCTTGCGGCGCTTTTCGCGGCGGCGCCGGCCGCGTGGGCGGCCGATCCGCCTTCCACGCCTAGCGCGCCCTCCCCGTCGCCGTGGTCCAACCCGATATTCAGCACGGCGCCGGCCACCGGCTTGCCTCCGCCTTTTCCGAGCACGGCACCGGCAGCCCTGACCCAGAGCCCGGCGCCTTCCGTCCCCGCGGCCGCACCGAGCACGCCGCCAGCGGCGAGCGCGACGCCTCCGGCGGCTCCGAATCCGATCATCAGCCCGCCGACCGTCGTGCTGTCCACCACCCCCGATTTCGGCCCGCGCCTGCCGGCCTCCAACGGTCCCTGGGTGCTCGGCGACGTCAAGTTCTACGGCGCCCGCACCGTGAGCGACTACGCCCTCCGCTCGAAGGTGCGGGCCAAGCGCGGCAGCCTCTATACCCCCAACGACATCGCGGGCGACGTCGCGTCGCTGCTGGAGCTGAACCTGTTCAGCGGCGTCAACTGGGGCCTGTTCGCGACGGACGAGCCGGTCCCGCCTCAGTACATGGGCATCGTCGTCTCCACGACGATGGCGCGGCTGGTGTTCTTCGTCGAGGAGAAGGGCGCGCCGTTCCAGCCCGTCCGAGCCAGCACCGCCACCCGGCCCGAGGACCGCGTGCCGCCTGCCGCGGTCAGCGGCGTGATCTTCACGCCGACGGCCTACCGGGGCATCGGCCGCTTCAACCGCCCGGGGATCGGCCTCGATTTCAGCGGCGTCTATTACATCGGCCGGCTGTACGGGAAGAACACCTACAGCTACACGGTCGACAAGACGAACTATCTCGACCGCATCGGCCAATGGTTCTTCACGGCCGACGGGAAGATGCAGCTCCAGTCCGAGGCCACCTATCGTCCCGCCGTGGCGGTCGGCGTCCAGGCGATCTACGCGTTCAAGGACGCGCCGGCGCCCAACCTGACCACCACCAGCGGCGGCGGCGGCTCGCCGAACGTGACCATCGACATGAAGAGGAACCGCGCCCTTGCGGACGCCTATTTCGTCTTGTCGAAGAAGTTCGGACCCGTGCGGTCGAGCATCGGCTTCATGGAAGGGAACTTCCCCAGCGCGATCGCGAACCTGAGCGAGTTCCTCTCGCCCCAAGCGCTCAATTTCACCGGCCACCCGAACCAGACGGCCGAGTCCAAGAGCGCGTTCTTCTGCAGCCTGCTCGCCCTGCCAAGGCCCGCCTTTCCGGTCGCGGTGGAGTTCATCAAGCCGAACGGGATGGCCTCGTCGCCCTACCTGCTCAACTTCAAACTCGGTTACTTCCTGCACCTGAACTTCGACATCGCCTACATGAGGTATCAGGGCGCCTGGGACCTGCTCGGCATGTTCCAGTTCCGGTACAACTACTTCCCCAGCGCCCCGGCAAGATCGGCGCGCTGACGCCCGTTTCTAGTCGCCGTTCCATCTAGTCGCCGTTCTCCCTCTCCCGCCGCTCGGGAGAGAGGGAGAAGAAGATCAGTGGAGCTTCGAGCGGGCGGCGGCAAGGAACCTCGCCGCGTCCTGCCGGTTCGGGTCCAGCCTGAGCGCCTCGGCCATCTCAGCCGCCGCGACATTCCAGTCGCGGTTCCAGTAAAGGACGCCGAGGTTGAAGTGCGCCTGCGCGGACTCGGGGTCGCGCCGGGCAGCTTCGCGGTAGTGGGCTTCCGCTTCGTCGCGCTTGCCCAGCTTCTCGCAGACGACGCCGAGGTTCACATGGGCCTCGGCGAGCCCTCGACGGGCGCTCATCCGCACCTCCGGCAAAGAGGCGTACTCCTCGGTCAGGCGGAGCAGCTCCTCGAAGAGGCGGATGCCGGCGAGATAGGCGACCTGGGCCTCGGCCAGCCGGCCCGACTGGAACGCGGCGTAGGCGAGGTAGACGGGGATGTCCGGCATGAGCCATTTCATCGCCCAGGCGAGGCGCAAGGGCCTTTCCGCCTCGACAAGACGGCGGCGTTCGATGAGCCAAACGCCCAGCCGCTCGCGCGCCGCGGCATAAGCCTCGATCACATCGGAGTCGAAGAAATCGGGCTGGTCGTCGTAGCGGAAGGTCCCCGGACGGCGCAGGTCCTGGGCGCGGCGGGCGATGAAGGTCCACGGCACCTCGTCGGCCGCGGCCGAGGAAGACAGGCTCAACACCATGCCGCGCGAAGGCCCGAGCGTCAGACCCTGCGGAAAGTCGCAGTCGGTGGTGGCATAAAGCTCGCCGTTGAGCGCGGCGAAGCGGGACCAGTCTTCCGCCGTGCGCAAGGGGCCTAAATGGAGTCGTTCGCCGAGGCGGCGGCGGGACTCCTGGTACCACGGGCTGCCGGCCAATCCCTGGGCGGCGATCTTCACATCCGGACGCAGCCCCTCGACCCGCTGGGCGTACCAAAGGCTGAAGATCTGCACGTCCTTCTTCGCCACCAAGGTCGCGTTCCGAGGGACGGACAAGAGCACGTTGCGCACGTAGTCGTAGCCGAGCAGGTCCCACCGCCGGTCCACGTCCCAGGAGCGCCACAACGGGACCAGCGTCAACAGCGCGACGACGGCCGCGGCCCGCCGCTCCCCTGAAGGCGCGAGGGCCTCGCCTGCCGCCAGAAGGGCGGCGCCGCCGAAGACGGCGAGGAGGATGTCCGAGAGAAGATAATGCGGCTCGACGATGGCCATGGCGTGCGGGTTGGGGGGCATATTCGCGAGGAAGATGAAGATCGGGCCCGCCGCCAGCCAAGCGAGGGCCAAGCCCAGAGCCTCGGCCCGGTCGCGGCGCCACCAAGCGACGAGGCCGGCCAAGGGCAGGACCGCGCCGAGCCCCAGATAATCGGTCCACAAGTGGCGCCCGTAGACGCGCAGGTTCGCGGGGAGGTTCTCGCCGATGCCGTAGCTCTTCGACAGCAGGTCGAGCGTCGCGCCGTAGCTGCGCCGCGTCAGAGAGCCGATGAGGTTGTATAGGGTCGCCGGGTGGTTCCAGTCGAGCCACGGACCCGCCGAGGAACGCAGGGGCAGATAGAGATAGATCGAGAGGCCGGCGGCGCCCCATACCGCCGCGCTTCCGATCCAGCGCGCGGCCGTCCGCTCCTCCCGCCTGAATCCCTCCGCGCTGTAAACGAGCCACAAGAGCCCCGGGGCCAAGAGCAGCAAGTCCGTCCTGTTGCCGAGGAACAAGCCGTAGAGGAACGCAAAGCCGCGCCAGCGCCGCGCGTCGTAGCTGCGCCGCAGACTCAAGGCCAGGCCAAGCAAGAGGACCGCCTGCAGAGCGGTGAGCGAATACATCTCGCACACGATGGAGACGCCCCAGAACGTCCGGCTCGTCCCGAGCCACACGGCCGCGGCGAGCGCGGGCCACGCCCCCAAAGGCCCGGCCAGCGCGTAGAACAGCGCCGCCGCCGCGGCCGCGCCGCACAGCGCCGACAAGAGCGTCAGCCTGAAGGCGGGCGTCCCGAACGGCAGGGCGAGGGAGACCTTGCCGAGGACGATGTAAAGCGGGTAGGAGGGCGGATGCGACACGCCGAGCGTTGCCGCCGAGGCCGCCATCTCGCCGGCGTCCCGATACGGCGCCAGACCCGCCGGCATCGTGAACAGATACGCCGCGAAGAACGCAATGAACAACGCGAACGCGACTCTCGCCTTAGGCAAAGCCAAGCCTCCTGCGCAGCAGCCATTCGAGGATCAGGACCGCCGCGATGAGCCACAGCCACGCTTGCGAGTCGAAAGGCTGGTAGCGCCGCAGCACCTCGGACTCGCGGCGCACGGGGGGCAGGGCTTCGAGCCACTCGCGCGCCGGGACCCGGTCCAGATCCGCGTAGCGGCCGCCGGGCCCTGGGCCAGGGCCGCCAGACCGCTCCGCCGTCTCCTGCAGGCGCCTGCGGTTGAGCGGGGACTCGGGGGGGCGCGGCCGCCACTCGAAGCGCGCCGTATCCTCGCCCCAAGCCTGCCCGCGGTAGCGCGCCACCGCGCGGAGCTGGTGGACGCCCTCGCCAAGGCCTGTCAGCTCGATCTCGAAGACGCCGGGGCGCAGCTCGCGCGGCGACGCGGGGCGCGTGCGGCCGTTCGGCGCGGTCCACAGCACCCGGAGGTCCGCCTCGGACCCCGACAGCGGCCTGAAGGACTCGTCGAAGAGATTGACCGTCAGGGTCGCCGGCTCGCGCGGCGGCATGCGGTCGGGCAGGGGGGCGAAGCGGACCTTCTTGAGCTCGAGGCTGCCGCTCAAGTACTGCACCGCCCTGGACCAGAAACGGGAATAGAAGGCGGAGAGGCGCCAATCCGAGCCGGCGCCGAGCCGCCACCGCCACGTCGAGTCGGTGCCGACCACCATGACCTTTCCTTTGCCGTATTCGCGCACCGCCACGATGGGCAACGCCTGACCCGAAGGAAGCTTCTCGCTCGGATGGGCCAAGAGCACCGCCGAGCCGGAACGCACGGACTGGAAGCGGTTGAAGCCGTCCAAGGGAGGCAACGAGCGCCACAACGACGCCACGGCCTGCGGCGTATCGGCCAGCTGCACGAGCGGATTGTCCGGCGCCGCCAGCCGCGGCGAGAAGAGGCCCGGGGAATAGTCGTCTTTGTCCTGCCACAGCGTCACGGGCAGGATCTCCTCGAGCGGCGTGCCCTGGTAGCCTCCGCGCGAGAAGGCGTTGGACCCGCCCACGACCAGGAGGCCGCCCCCCTGGGCCACGAAGCGCTTGAGCCCGTCGAGATACTGCACGGGCAGGTTGAAGCGCCAATAGGCGAAATTCTCGAGGATGAAGAGGTCGAACTGCATCAGGTTCTGGACGAAGATCTCCTGGGCCGGGAAGGGGATCAAGGACAGCTCGTAGTCGGGCACCATGAGCACGTTCTCGGGATTGCGCAGGATGACGAAGGAGACCAGCTCGTGGTTGGGGTCCGAGCGCAGCTGCTCGCGCAGGTGAGCGTACTCGAAGCTCGGCCGGCCCGCCAGATACATGATGCGGTACTTCTGGCG
>JAPLKK010000238.1:9114-33703 GCA_026388115.1 Elusimicrobiota bacterium
GCACGCCGAAGGAGCGGCTCGTCCGAGCGGCCCGCGCGCCCGCCTTGGCGCCGGCGCCGCTCACCGCCGCCTCCAGCCGGAAGCGCTCCTCGCCGAGCTCGGCCGCCTCGGCGGTCACGGTGGCCGTCAGCACCTGGAACTCGCCGCGGACGGGCAGCTTCTCCGAGTCCACGAGCGCGGCGCCCTTCCAGAGCTTCAGCTCGACCTCGGAGCCCTGAAGCTCGGAGGCTTCGAGCGCCACATGGACCGGGAAGCGCGAGTGCAAAAAGACGAAGTCCGGCGTGCGCAGCTCGGCGAAGGCGAGCGAGCGCGCGGCCACCTTCGGGCCGACGCCGAAGGAGTCCACGGGACCGCGCCAGCGCGCGAGCGTCTCCTCCACCGACGGCGCGGTCTCGGACGCGCCGTCGGAGAACAGCCATAGGCGCCCGGCCGGCGGTCACAAGACCGGCTCCGAACGCTCCTCGATCTCGCGCCGATGCGCCAGCAGCCACTCCGTCGCGCGCCGCAGGCGCGTGCGCGGGCCGCCGTCCTTGGCGCCCATGGTGAGGCCCGCGTCGAGGACGATGGCGAGCCTGGGCTTGGCAAGCTTGGCCTTGAGGCGCTCCAACACGGGCTGAGCGCCCGCGAAGGCCAAGAGCGCGAGCGCCGCCGCGCGCAGCAGGCGCAGGCGCGCGGGAACGCGGCGCTGCAGCCGCCAGGAGAGCAGACCGAGGCAGACCGCCGCCGCGGCCAGCGCCCACCCCGCCGCCCCGCCGTCGAACGCGAGGCCGATCACGGAATCACCCCGGTCCTCATCTTCTGCAGCAGATACGGCTGGTGCACCGCGTCGCTCTTGTAGTTGCCCGTCAAGGCGTACATCAGGATGTTGACGGCGACCTTGCGGGCGTTGAGCCGCTGCGCCTCTCCGCCCGGCGAGCACGAATAAAGATAGTTGCCGAGCGCGTCCTTGACCCACGCGCCGAGCACGTCGTTGCGCGAGTAGATGAGGACGGTGCGCCCGCCCCAGGCGACGCCCTCCAATTGGGATTGGACGGCGGCGCGCGCGGCGACCGAACGCAGCAGGAAAAACGTCTTGCTGGAGCGTGCGGCGGACCCAGCGGTCGAAGGCGCTCGAGCGCTGGCCGGAGACGTCCTCGACCCAGAGGAATCCCCCGGCGGTCAGATAATCGCGCAAGCGGCGCAGCTCCGCGTCGGTGAGCGGCGGCGGCGACTGGCGGCCGGCCAGCACGATGAAGGGCGAATCGAACAGCTCGGGGTCCGACAGCGAGAGGACGCGGCGCTCGGGCAAAGAGAGCACGCTGGTGATCGACCCCATGTACTGCAGGACCTCGCGATAGGCGGTCGGATACGGGTCCCACGTCCCCTCATAGCGCAGCTGCGACCAGACGAACTTGTCGCCTTCCTGCCCCTGCGCGCGGGGCGCTAGCAGGGCGATGAGGGCGAGCGCGGCCACGGCCCCGCGCGCCGCCGTCCTTCCGCTCCTCTCCGCGCGCTCGCTCGGCGGCTCCCGCGGCGCCGAGAGGAGATTCTCGGCCAACAGCAGCAGCAGGACGAGGGCCAGCGCCCAGCCGCGCGCGTCGCGGCCATAGAGGGCGCGCAGGAAGTCCTCGGCGGCCGTGAGCGCGCCGATCGTCCGCCAGGGCGGCGAGGAGGCTGGAGCCGGATCGGACTCTCCCGTCGAACGGTCGAGGTTGACGGCGTAGGGCTCGGGCTCGGCCCCCTCGGCCTCGATGGAATAGACGCCGGGGACGCGGGTGTCCTCGTATTCGGCGCGGCGGTCCACCACGCGGACGGCCGCGCGCTTCCCGTCGGGCGCCCGCACGCGCACCAGGGCGGGAGCGGGCTCGCCCTCGCCCCAGACGCGCACCAGCGGACTTCCCGCTTTCACGTCCCTCCATTGCCGGCTCTCGCGGTAGCGCGTCAGATGGCCGAGGATGAGATCGGCCCAGGCGGCGAAGGCGGGCTTGAGGCCCAGGTTCGTCCATTCGATGTCGAGCGAGGAGGCCCACAAGGCCGAGCGGCCCGCGCCGGCGCCGCCGACGGCCAGCAGCGGTCTGCCCGTCGCGTCGCGGAGCCATATCTTCGAGGAGGCCGACGGTTCCAGCTCGTAGGAGCCCGCGACGGCGACGTTCTGAAGGTCGAAGTCATTCCACGAGAAGCGCTCGCGCCGGCCGGCCGCCGCGCCCTGGGTCAGGGCCGCCGCGGCCGCGCCTTCCTGAGTGAGGGCCGCGCCCTGCGCCAGGGCCTCGGGGTCCAGCCGCAGCCCGAAGCTCCGTCCCGCCTGCGCTCGCGCCGGCCCCAGGCGCGCCGGCAGGACGCGCTCGAGGCCCTTGAGCGACGAGGAGCCCTCGCCCCTGCCCGACGGTATGACGAGCAGTCCGCCGCCCGCGCGGACGAAGCGCTCGGCGCCGGCCGCGATCTCGGCGGGAAGCGTTGAGAAATCGGCCAGGATGAGAGCGCGGAAATCGCCCAGGCGCAATTCCGGCCAGCGGCCGGCCTCCACCGCCTCCAGAGAGTACGGCAGGCCGCCCCCGCCTTCCTCGCCGAACAGGCGGGTCCAGAACCACCCGCCCCTTCCCGCGTCGAGGTAGCGCGAGCCGCCGTAGACCAGCAGAACGCGCGGCCGCGCGCGGGTGCGCAAGGCGTAGTAGTACGCGTCGTCGGCGGGCAAGGCGTCCGGCCGCAGCTCGACCTTGCCCCACGTCGCCGAGCCCGCGGCGGGGTTGAGGGAAAATGCGACGGGCGCGCCAAGGCCCGGCTCGAGATTCACGTGCCTCACGTCCTCGCGCCGGTCCTTCTGCCACAGGCTCGCGTCCAAGCCCTGACGCGCGGGACCAGTGAGCCAAAGCCGCGCCTCGACCTTCTCTTCGCCGGTCGTCAGGACGGCGCGCGCCGCCCGCGCGGACGGCCGGCCCGCGGCCGAACGACCGGCGGTCTCGGCGGACAGCGACGCGACGGCCGCATTCTCCGCCGCCTCGGGCCAGGAGAGCCCCAAGAGCAGCACGCCCGGGTCGTAATCCGGCAGGGCGGTCACGACGGCCTCCGGCGCCGCTCCGCGAAAGCCGTGGGCCGCGCCGTCCGACAGCAGGACGACGGCCTTGCGCCCCGCCTTCGCGCCTTTGAGGAAGCGGTAGGCGGCCGAGAGCGCGGCGCCGTAATCCGTCGTCGCCGTGCCGGGCTTGAGGCGTTCGAGCGCCGCGCGCGCCGAGGGAAGATCGGGCGCCCAGTCCAGACCCGCCCCCTCGAGGCGGTCCGAGAAGGCGGCCACCGCCGCATGGTCGCGCGCGCGCAGGCGGCCGAGCATCTGGAATCCCGCGTCCGCCGCCCATTGGAGCCGGGTCTTGCCGCGCACCTGAAGCCCCATCGAGTACGACGCGTCGCCCAAGAACACCACGGCCGCGCTCTCAGCCTCGGCGCCGCCGGCCGCGGCGGCCGGATGGACGACGGGCCGCGCGAAGGCGACGACGAGCGCGGCGAGGGCGAGGCAGCGCGCGGCCAAGAGCAGCCACTGCTTGAGGCGCGACGACGGCAGCGAGCGGCGGTACGCCTCGCGCAAGAGCGTCAGGTCGCTGAAAGGAAGGGGACGCGCGCGGCGCAGCAGGACGAGATGGATGACGAAGGGCGCCGCCGCGACCGGGAGCGCCCAAAGCACCGAGGGGTTCAGGAACGAGAACATTAGCGGAAGAGAGAGAGCAGGCGTTCGATCGAGCGCACCGGCGGCTCGTCGGTATACACCGCGACGTACGGGATGCCCGACTGGTGGAAGCCCGACTCATAAAGGCGCAGCTGCCGCTCGAACGCCTCGCGATAGGCCGCGCGCACCACCTCCACGTCGCACAAGAGCGTCTCCCCGTCCTCGAGTCCCTCGAACCGGACGGCGCCCTCGATGTCCAGGTCGCGCTCGGCCGGGTCGAGGACCCGGATCGCCACGACCTCGTGCTTGCGCGCGCGGAAGGCCTTCACCGCCTCCAGCACGCGGGAGGGCTCGCCCAACAGGTCGGAGATCAGGATCAGCAGCGACCGCCGCCCGAGGCGGGCGCCGACGCGGTGGAGCACGGCGCCGAGGTCCGTCTTGCCCGAGGGCACCCTCGCCGCGAGCGCCGAGTCGATCAGCTCGAGTTGGGCGAGCGACTGGCGGGGGGGCAAGACCGCGCCCGGCTCGGTGTCGAAGGTGACGAGGCCGGCGGCGTCGCCGTCCCGCAGGACGAGATAGGCGAGCGCGGCGGCGACCCTGCAGGCGTGCTCGTATTTCGGCGCGGCCCCGTCGAGCTGGAAGGCCATGGAGCCCGAGGTGTCGACGAGCAGGTGCGCCCGGAGCGACTGCTCCTCCTGCGATTGGCGGATGAAGTAGCGGTCCTTGCGCGCGTACACCTTCCAGTCGAGGTACTTCAGCTCGTCGCCCGGCGAGTAGGCGCGGTGCTGGGCGAACTCCTGGTTGAAGGCGAAGGCGACGCTGCGGTGCTTGCCTCCCGCCACGCCTTCGGCGCGGCGGCGCAGGGCGCCGAGCTTCAAGTTGCGCAGCTGGGCGAGAACGACCGGGTCCAAAAAGCGCATGCGCGCTTTAGCCTTGGTTCAGCAGTTTTTCGATGACGTCGTCGACTTTGACGCCCTCGGCCTCGGCCTGGAAGTTGAGCACGAGGCGATGGCGGAGGATGGGCTTGGCCAGCGCGCGCACATCGTCCTCGGAGGCGGCGAAGCGGCCGTGCAGCAGGGCCCGCGCCTTGGCCCCGACGATCAGCGCCTGGCTCGCGCGCGGCCCGGCGCCCCAGCCGATCCAACGCTTGATGTAGTCCGGCGCGCCGTCCAAGGGCCGCGTCGAACGCGCCAAGCGGACGGCGAGGTCGAGCGCGGAGTCCGGCACCGGCACGCGCCGCACGACCTCCTGCAGCTCGATCACCTCGGCGGCGGTCAGGACCTTCTCGAGCTTGACCTCGCCCCCGCCGGTCGTCTCCTGGACGATGCGGCGCTCCTCGGCCTCGCTCGGATAGTCGATGGCGATCTGGAGGAAGAAGCGGTCGAGCTGGGCCTCCGGCAAGGGATAGGTGCCCTCCTGCTCGATGGGGTTCTGGGTGGCGAGCACGAAGAACGGGAGAGGCAGCGGCCGCGTGCGGCCCGACGCCGTGACTTGGTACTCCTGCATGGCCTGCAGCAGCGCCGACTGCGTCTTCGGCGGGGTGCGGTTCACCTCGTCGGCCAGGACGATGTTGGCGAAGACGGGGCCCGGCACGAACTCGAAGACGCGCTGGCGCGTGACGGGGTCTTCCTGCAGGATATCGGAGCCCGTGATGTCGGAAGGCATCAAGTCTGGCGTGAACTGGATGCGGCGGAAATCGAGGTCGAGGATGCGCGCGAGGCTGGAAACGAGGAGCGTCTTGGCCAGGCCTGGAACGCCGACGAGCAGGCAGTGGCCGCGCGCGAAGAGCGCGATCATCAGCTCCTCCATGACGTGCTCCTGCCCTACGATCACGCGCTGGAGCTGGTCCAGCATCACTTTCTGGCCGCGCTGAAGCTTCTCGGCGAGCGCGACGTCGGCTTTGGTCTCGGTCTTGGTCACTTTTAGAACATTATCAAGTGCGTCGGAGGGTGTCAATCCATCGGCAAATCCGCTGATTATTCGAGCAGAAATGCGCGGTCAGCGGAACGTCACCGGCCGGCGCTTCGGCGTCCGCTCGGCCGCCGGAGGTCGCGCCATTTCCAGACCATGGCGGCTCCCAGGGCGAGGAGGGCGAGGACCCAGACAACGACCAGCGTTCTCACCCCTGCCCTGTCGCGCTTGGCGGGAGAGGGAGAGGAGGAAGCGGGGAAGGCGGGGCCGGCGCGCTGGAGGGAGCCGAGGATCTCGGCGAGGCGCTCCCCGGCGCGCGGGCTGGCGACTTGCACCAGCAAGACGTCGCGCCGGAACCGGCACAGGCCCATCAAGAGCGCCGGCCGCCCCGGCGCGGCGCCGATGCGATAATCCACCTCCGCGCCGTTGGCGAAAGATCCATGGCGGAGCTTTGGATCGAGGGTCAGCGACACAGCCGTCTGCGCGGCCACCGCGTTCAATTGCTGCTCCAAGGACAGCGACACGGCCTGCCTGTTGTACAAGTACTGCGTCAAGGTCAGCCGGCTCACCACCGCGCTCTCGCGCAAAGGCCCGCCGAGGCGGAACAGGACCGCCGGGTCCTCGCTCGGCGTGGAAGTCCAGCCGGGGGGAGGCGTCACGGCGAGCGTGCGGTCCGGGCTCAGGAGGGGAACGTCCGCCCACGCCGGGGCGGCCAGCGCCGCGCCCTGGGTCAGGGCCGCCGCGGCCAGCCACAAGGAACGAAGCGCCCCGCGTGGTGTCATAGCCGGAGAATGGTGCCACACAGACGCCTTCCTGCGCAAGCTCCGGGAGTCCGTCTCCAAGGGCGACCTGAACGACGCGCTGACCCAAGCGCGCCGCTACGAGGGCCCCGCCGGAGAGGTGATCATGGCCTCGCTCGTGGGCCCGGCCGGCAAGGAGGAGCGCAAGCGCTCCACCGAGCGCATGCTGGAGCGGCAGGTCGCCAGGCTCAACCGGCGCCTCGCCTTCCTCGGCACGGTCGGCAGCACCGCGCCGTTCATCGGGCTGTTCGGCACGGTGCTCGGCGTCATGCGCGCGTTCCGCGACCTGGCGGGCGCGTCCGGCGCGGGCCCCGGCGTCGTGGCGCTCGGCATCTCGGAGGCGCTCGTGGCCACCGCGGCGGGCCTGTTCGTGGCCATCCCGGCGGTGATGGGCTACAACTATTTCCTCGTAAGATCCGAGCAGTACGCCAGCGAGCTGAGGCTCGTCACCGACGAGATCCTCGACCAGCTGACGGAGAAGCGGTAATGGAAGCCGGAAGGTTCAGGCGTCCCATCGTGGACATGAACCTCATCCCGCTGATCGACGTGTCGCTCATCCTCGTCATCATCTTCATGGTGCTGACGCCGGTGCTCATCCATTCGCAGATCACCGTGAAGCTGCCCGAGGCCTCCAGCGGCGCCCCGCCGATGGCTGAGAGCACCGTCGAGGTGCAGATCAGCCGGGAGGGCGTCCTCACCATCGACGGCCGTCCGGTCCGGGCGGAACGCCTGGAGAAGGAGCTGGCCATGCGCCTCGGCTCGGCCTCCAAGCGCAGCCTCCTCGTGCAGGCGGACCGCACCGTGGCCATCGAGCGCATCGTCGTCGTCCTCGACATCGCCAAGCGCCTCGGCGTCGGCAAGCTCGGCATCGGCGTCATCCCGCCCGCGGGCGCGGACGCGGGGCGCTGAGGCGGGCATGGCCGCCGCGGCCGAAGACAACCTCAGGCCGTACCTGACGGCCTCCTTCGCCACGCATCTCGGCTTGATCGGCGCCGCCTTGTTCTTCGTCTGGAAAGGCGCGCTCCAACCCCGCGAAGTCTATCGCATCGATTTCATCGGCCCGACGGCCGGCATCGCCAACCGCAACCCCGAGGCGGCGCCCGGCCGCGCCGCACCCGCCGCCTCATCGAGCCGTATCGCTCCCGAGCGGAAGGCGCCCGAGTTCGTGCGCCGCCGCCACCAGCCCCTGCCGCGGCCCAGCTTCGCGGGTCCGTCGGACAAGCCGGAACCCAAACCGGAACCGGTGCAGGAGAGCGCGGCTCCCGCGGAGCCTGCCGCGCCGGCGGCGGCGCCCGCCAAGGAGCAGGGGGGAGGCCAAGCCCAGGCCCAGGGAGAGGGGCCGGGCGCGAACGTCACTTCCGATCTGCCCAACTTCCCGTACCCGTGGTACATCACGCAGGTTCGCTCGCAGCTGTGGAACCGCTGGTCGTCGCGCATCCCGCACACGCCGGGCGCCGTCGTCGTCATGTTCACGATCTTGCGCGACGGCAGCATCACCGACCTGCGCCCCGAATCGTCCTCCGGCGACGAGGCGTACGACTACGCGGCGCTCACCTCCGTCCAGGAAGCCGCGCCGTTCGCGCCGCTGCCGCCGGGCTTTCGAGACCGGTTCCTGAACATCCACGTCCGGTTCACGTCCCAGTAAGCCCTCGCTTGAGGATTTCTTTCGTGGACCGCCTTCCGCGGCCGCGCTATCCTTTGAGCGATGAAAGGTCAGGCGAATCCGGCGCAAGCGGCCTTCGCGGCCGTCGTGTTCGGCGGGGCGGCGTTTGCCGCGGCGGCCCTCGGCCTCATGGGCGCGCACCTCGCCTCGTCCCAGCTTTTCCCCGCCGAAGAGTTCGCCGCCTTCGAGGAGACGGCCCCGGACCTGCGCGACGCCGCGGGTCCGGTCAGGCCCACCCAGTCGGTACCTTAGGGTTGGAAGAAGTCCTTGACGACGCGCTCCCAACGCGGCGCGTCGAGGCGGCTGAGGTCCCCGACCGACAGCGCGGCCTCCTCGCCCGCGGCCGCGTCCTTCATCGCGGCGCGGAAGCGCTCGATGTCCTGCTGGAACAAGGCCACAGCCGACTTGCCGATCTTGAGCTGGGGCAGCTCGGCGTCGAGGTTATCGCCGTCGATCACGCACACCCAGTTCTTATGGTACGGCGTCACCTCCAGCGCCCCGCCGCCCTCGCCGAGGGCCGGATTCACCTTCAGCACCCGGCCGCTCACAGGGGAGAGGAAGGTCGCCGTGCGGTTCTTCTGGCGGACGCCGAACAGCGGCTGGCCCGCCTTGACGCTCATCCCGACGTTCGGGAGCTCGATGGAGTCGATGGGCCCCAAGAGCTTCCGCGCGAAATCGTCCAGGCCGACCTTCACCGAGCCGTCCTCGGCGAGGTTGGCCCAGCAATGGCCGCGCGAGATGAGGACGCCGCCGGGGATGGAGAACTCGTCTTTGCGCTCGCCGTCGGGCGCGCGGGTGATCTCCACCCGAGGCTTGAGCTGGCCGCGGATCCTCTCCTGCCGGCGGATCAAGGCCTTCTTCACGAAGGCGCGGAGCTCGTCTTCCGTGAAGGGCTTCTGGACGTAATCCATCGCGCCGAACTTCATGCACTCGACCGCCGTTTCCACGGTCGCGTAGCCCGTGATCACGACGACATCGATGTCCGGGCGCACGTGCTTGACCGCCTTGACGACCTCCAGGCCGTCCATCTCCGGCATCTTCAGGTCGGTGAAGAGGAAATCGTAATGGTGGGTCTGCAGGAGGCCCAGGGCCTCGCGTCCGTTCTCGACGGTGTCGACGGCGTAGCCGTCGAGCACGAGGATCTTTCGGAAGCTGTCGAGGACGACCGGCTCGTCGTCGACGCACAGGATCCTGGCGGCGGGCTCCTTCACCTCGACGCGCTTGAGCGTCTTCGCCTCGCGCGTGAAGTCCAGCTTCAGGCTCACGGCGAGGGCCTCCTCGCGCTCGAGCACCAGGCGCTTCTCGCGGGCCCGCCGCAGCCACTCGCGGACGGCGAAGTCGGCGAGGACGAACAAGACGAAGAAAAGGAAGGTCAGCAGGATGGCCATCGGGTTCTCCATTCAATCATATTCGATCCGAGCTGCACGAGACGAGGTTCTCCAGCTCCCTCCCGGCGTCCGACGGGACGATGCGGTAGAGCCAGCCGCCGAAATAGGGATCCTTCTCCAACAGCGCCGGCTCGAGCGAGAGGGCCGGGTTCGCCTCCGTGATCCGGCCGCTCAGCGGAGAGAGCGCGGCGTGCCGGGAGCCGTCGGCCGCGAGGAGCCAGGCGCATCGCTCGCCTTGCACCAGCTCGCGGCTCGCCGCCGACAGGTCGACCGCCTTGACGCCTCCGAGCGTCTTCACGAAGAGATCGGTGACGCCGACCAGTCCGGTCCCGGCGGCCTCGACGGAGGCCCAGCTCATGTAGCCCAGCCGCCGGCGGCTCGGGGGACAAGGCACGTAGGCCGGCGGCGCGGCCGGGGCCGGAGCGCCCGCTCCCCGGGACCCGGCAGCCCCGAGCCGGGGCCCGGCGCCGGCGCGCTCGAGCAGCTCGCGGTACTTGAGCCCGCGCCGCACGACGGCCAGCAGCTCGTCGGCGGTGAAGGGCTTGGCGAAGAAGTCGGCGGCCCCGCAGGCGAGCGATCGGACCGCGTTGTCGAGAGTGACGTAGCCGGTCATCATGACGACCGGCGCCGCCACGCCGCGGCGCGACGCCTCGGCCAAGAACTGGAAGCCGTCCATGCCGTTCATCATCAGGTCGCACAAGATCAGCCGGTACTCTCGCCCCTGCAGGAGCGTCAGCGCGGCCGCGCCCCCGTCGGCGGCGTCCACCGGCAACCCCTCGGCGCCGCAGATCTTCGCCACCGCCTCGCAGATGACGGGCTCGTCGTCGATGACCAGCAGTCCGGCCGCGCTCATGATCTCACCGCCATGCGGATGGTGAAGGTCGTCCCGGCCCCGACCTTGCTGTCCACCGAGATCGTCCCGTTGTGATTGTTCACGATGCCCCAGGCGATCGAAAGCCCGAGGCCGGTGCCCTTCTGCCCCTTCGTGGTGTAGAACGGCTCGAAGATGCGGGAGAGCTTCTCGGGGGGGATGCCGCAGCCGGTGTCGGCGAACTTCAATTCGATGGACCCGTCTTTCGCGGCCGACGAGACCGTGATCGTCCCGCCCTCCGGCCCGATGGCGTCCGAGGCGTTGACGAGGAGGTTGATGAACACCTGCTGGAGCTGGTCGGCATCGACCACCGCCTTGGGGATGGCGGGGTCGAGGCTCTTCACGAGGCGGACTTTCTTGAGCGCGAGCTGACTGGCCACCACGGCCGCGGCGCGCTCGATGACCCCGTTGAGGTCCGCCTCGGCCTTTCGGGGCATCGATTGGCGGGCGAAATCGAGGAGGCTCTTGACGATCTCGCGGCTGCGCAGCGTCTCGCGCACGATGACCTTCAGGTCTTCCTGGATCTCGGGGCGGTCCTCGGTCCGCTTGAGCAGATAGCTCGAATAGGTGAGCACGCCGGTCAGCGGGTTGTTGATCTCGTGCGCGACGCCGGCGGCGAGGCGGCCGAGCGAGGCCAGCTTGTCGGACTGGAACAGCTGCAGGCGCGCCTCGGAGAGCTTCTGGGTCATGTGGTTGAACGAGCGGGCCAGCATCCCCAGCTCGTCGTCGCGCGTCTCCTGGAGGCGGTACTGCAGGTCGCCCCCGGCCACATGGCGGGTCGCGGCGACCAGCTCCGCCACCGGCTTGTCGAGCCAGCGCCTCATGACCAGCCCGATGATCACGGCGAGCGCGGCCATGGCGCTCAGGGCGAAGATCACGATGCGGGCCGCGCCGCCGCGGATGTCCTTGTCCACCTCGTCGAGCGGCAAGGTGACGTCGAGGACGCCCAGCACGACCTGCGCGCGGGAGTGGACATGGCAGGCCGCCGTCCAGCAGGAAGGCTGGTTGTAGATGGGGTTGATGATCCCGAGGACGCGCCCCGACGCCTGCCGGAACACGCGCGTGCGCTCCTTGGTGTCCAGGCGCTCGAGAGGCCGGCCCGCCGAATGGCACTTGGTGCAGCTCTCCGCCGTCTTGTCCACCGACTTGCCCAGCTCCGCCTCGTCGGAGGAGTAGATCACCCGGCCGACGTCGTTGAGGACGCGCACGCGCTGGATGCCCTGCTGGCGGCCCAGCCCGCTGATGCTGCGCTGCAGGCGTTGGCGCTGGTTGAGCAGCATGTCATATTGGGTCGCCGCCTTCACCAACTCGCTGAGCTGGTTGGCGTGGCGCTCCACCTCGGCCAGCAGGCTCGCGCGGTGGGCGCGTATGTTGAAATAGGCGAAGACGCCGATCGTGACCAGCGCCGTGCCGCCCACGGCGAGCGCCAGCTTGAAGCCGAGCCTCCGCATGAACCTCATTCTAGCGACCCTTGACCCCTCCCGGCCAGCGCTTTCCCGGCTTCTCCTTCGGGTACGACTTGTCGGGATGACAGGAGGCGCAATCCGGGGGGGCGACGAAGAGCGGGTCGCGGTGGCAGCTCTCGCACTCGAGCGCGGCGTGGGTCTCGTCGAGAGCCAGCGTCGTCTTGCGGTGATCGAAGGACTGCTTCCAGCCCTTGTGGCACGACTCGCACTCGGCGCCGACCTTCGCAAATCCCCGGCCGGCGTGGCAGCGGCGGCAGTCCAGCCGCGCGTGGAACCGGTTCTCCGGCCAGCCCGCGACGCGCGCATGATCGAAACGCTCCCGCGGCTTTTCCGCGTGGCATTTGTCGCAGCCGTCCGACTGGTGGCACGAGACGCAGGAGGCATGCGGCGCTTGCGAGACCGGCCCGCTTAAACGGTGGGTCACCACCGCCTGCTTCCCGGCCTGACCGGGGCCATGACAGCCCGCGCACGTCGTGTCCTTGTGGCAGTCCATGCATTTCAAGCCGAAGCGCCGGGCGTGGTCCTCATGAAGGAACGTGACCACCCGGCCGGCGTCCGAGCGGGTCTCGAAGATGACGCGCTTGGGGAGCTGCGGCGTGGGCGCCTTCTGTGCCGCCTTCTGTCCGCCCGCAGGATGGCAGGAGCCGCAGCTCCAGTTCTTGTCCATCCGCCGATGGCAATCGATGCAGAGGCGGTGGCGCGCCCGAGGGAGGTCGGGGATGCCCAGCTCCGCCTTGGCCGGCGCGGCCGGGTGGCATTCCGAGCAGCGCATGACGGGACGCGCCGGGTTGAAATTGTAGTGATGACACACGATGCAGCCTTGGCCCATCTCCGCCATCCGCGCATGGGTCCGGTGGGAAAAGCGCACGGCGCCGTAAGGCTTGTCGCCGGCGCCCAAGACGAGATCGCCGACGGATTGCGCCGGGGCCGGAGAGCCCTTTACCAGCATCGCCCGCGGGCATTGGACGAGGGCGGGATTGGCCTTGGTCGGGGTATCGGTCGCGTGGCAGGAGCGGCAATCCAAGACCGCCTTCCCGTCGGGATGCGCCGGCGTGGAGTCCGCCGGCGAAGGCGCCGCGCCCCGGGCAGGGACCGGCGCGGCCGCGAGAGCCGCGACCACGAGGACGCCGAGCACGCGCCGCATGGCTATCCCCTCACCGCGTACTTCGTGCGCGGCGCGCCGTCCTTATCAGGAAGGCTGATGACGGGAAAGATCATCACCGCCGCCCGGTACATCAGGACCAGCAGCGCGATGAAGCCGACCGTGACCGCGATCTCGCCGATCGCCGGGTGGTAGGCGCCGAACGAGTAGGGCGGCCGATAGGCGACGACGAAGTTGTCGATGCGATTAAGGAGGACGCCCCCGACGACCAGCGAGGCGGCGGTGAAGAGCAAAGACGGCGACTTGAGCACATCGCGCGAGAGGAGCATGCGCAAGGGGATCACGACGCCGAAGAGAATCTCCGCCATCCAGAGCACGCTCGCCCGGTCCAGCACCATCAGATAGACGAACGTCTCGCGGATGAACATGTCGCCGATCTTGAAGGCGAGATAGATGCCCAATAGCGGCGCGGTCATCCTCCCGAGGTCGGAGAGGATCTCCATCTCAGGCTTGAGGCCGAACGACCTGGCCGCCAGCATCGACTCGACGATCACCATGGGAAAGCCGACGGCGATGGCCGACAAGAGGAAGAGCAGCGGCAGGATCGGCGTCTGCCACAAGGGATGCATCTTCGGCCCGGCGATGACCATCAACGTCCCCAAAGACGATTGGTGCAGGGTGGAGAGAACGACGCCGGAGATGATGAAGAGGAACATCACCTTCGAAAGGCCGCGGTCGAGCGCGCGCAGGCCGCGGTCGACGAGCCCGTTGAGGCGGGCCAGCGGCCCCGGCAGCGCCACCCTCCCGATGAAGCGCTCGGCCACGACGGGCAGGAACTCGATGTAGAGCACGTTGACGTAGATCGTCACGCACAATCCCACCTCGAAGAGAGCCGAGTGGCCGTTCCACATGATGATGGGATGCCAGATGTAGTACCAGCGGCCGATGTCGATGCAGACTCCCAGGGAAACGAAGGTGTAGCCGAGCATCGCGGTCAGCAGGGCGGGACGGACCACCGCATGGTACTTCTCGCGGTGCATGAGGTAGCACAAAGCGGCCGTCGTAAACCCGCCCGCGGCCAACGCGACTCCGCCGGCGACGTCGATGCCGATCCAGATTCCCCAGGGATACTGGTTGTTCAGGTTCGCGACGGCGCCGATGCCGAAGAGCAGGCGGGCGGCCAAGAACAGCAGGCCGTTGCCCGCGAGCACGAGCAAGACGGCGACGCCGGGGGTCAAAAACGGCTTGCGGATCTCCGCGGGCTTGAGGAGCTCCATCACGTCTCCTCAGCCTCGGGCCGGTTCTTGGCGACCCACATCACCATGCCGAGCAGCGCAAAGAGCGCCACGGGGGGCACGAAATAGGCGAAGACGCCTTCCTGGATGGACTCGGTGACGCCGAGAGGCGGCTCCTCGGCGAGCTTCGGGAACTGCAGGTCCGCGAAGTCGCGGCCGGCGAGATACAGCCACGACGTGCCGCCCACTTCGAGCTCACCGTAGACATGGTTGATGTAGCGCTCGGGCGAGGCCTTGACGCGCTCGCGCGCGACGCGCACGAGGTCCTCGCGCGGCCCGAAGGTCAGAGCCTCGACCGGACACTTCTCGACGCAGGCCGGGACCTTGCCCTGCTCCTGGCGCGAGAAGCAGAAGTCGCACTTCATCAACCGCGGCTGCAGCGCGCGGCGATACTCGAACGCCGGGACTTGGAACGGGCAGGCCACCATGCAGTACCGGCAGCCGATGCACTTGCGCGTGTCCCACACCACCGCTCCGCTCGCTCTCTGCTTCGTGAGAGCTCCAACGATGCATGCGGAAACGCAAGCCGGATGCTCGCAATGCATGCATTGGACTTTGACGCCGTACGGCACGCCGGGCTCCTTAAGGTTGTCGTAGCGATTGACGACGGTCAGGGCGGTCGCGTCCGGGCGGCGCATCGAGGAGAGGGGGGTCTTGTCCTCGTAAGCCTTGAGCGGGGGGGTGGGAAGATCGTGCGCCGTCTTGCACGCCCACTCGCAGTTGCGGCAGGAGATGCAGGTCGTGGTGTCGACGAGGACTCCCTTGCGTTCGGGAGACAGCGGGGCTTCCCGGGCGCCCTGTGCGGGGGCGGCCGCCAGAGCCGCCAAGCCCGCGCCTGCCGCGGCGCCACGCTTGAGGAACGAACGCCGGCTTAGCTTCTCGATTGGCTCCATCCGACCCTATATTCTGCTTGCACCGTTTATGCCACCAAATAACGGCGGGAACGTTCCATGTATTCACATTAGCAACAATGTTGCGTGTGTGGGAGACGGCGGCCGTCACCGGCAAGGCTGCGCCGGCGGCGGACGCGGGGAGGAAGTCCCAATGCTTCAGCAGAACATCAAATACGAGGAGTCCCGCGACCCCGACTTTGCTCGGTGGGCGACCGAGCAGACCGGCGGCGAGAACATCCGCCGCTGCATCCAGTGCGGGACCTGCAGCGCCACCTGCCCGGTTTCGTCCTACATGGACCACACGCCGCGCCAGCTCATCCACCTGGCGCGGGAGGGCTTCAAGAAGGAGGTCCTCAGCTCCTTCACCCTCTGGCTGTGCGCGAGCTGCTACAGCTGCCGCGTGGACTGCCCGAAGGACATCCACGTCACGGATTTCATGTACGCCCTGAAGCGCCGGGCGATGGCCGAGCGCGTCTATCCCAAGCGCTTCCCGATCCCCGTGCTCGCCCAGGAGTTCAGCCGCATGGTCCAGTGGTTCGGGCGCGTCAACGAGACGATCGTGGCGGCGGTGATGTTCCTGCGCACCGATTGGTTCAAGCTCCTCGGCCAGACGGGCCTCGGCCTCAAGCTGATGCGCACGGGCCGCCTGTCCGTGTTCCCCGAATCCATCCGCGGCCGCAGCGAACTGCAGCGGATGCTCAAGGCGGCTGAAGCCTCGAAGGAGAAGGAGGTGGCGTCCCGATGAAATACCTTTATTTCCCCGGCTGCTCGCTGAAAGGCACCGGCAAGGCCTACGACGAGTCCCTGCGCGCCGTCTTCGCGGCGCTCGACATAGAGCTCAGCGAGCTCGAGGACTGGAACTGCTGCGGCGCGACCGCCTACGCCAATATCGATGAGACGAAGTCGCACGTCCTGGCGGCCCGCAACCTCGCCATCGCCGAGAAGCAAGACCTGCAGCTCATCGCTCCCTGCAGCGCCTGCTACCTCGTGCTCAACAAGACCCAGCACGCCCTGCGCGAGCAGGAGCAGACGCGGCGCGTGGTGAAGGAAGCGCTCGCGGCCGCGGGCCTGCAGTACAAAGACAGCGTCACGATCCGCCACCCTCTCGACGTCCTGATCAACGACGTCGGGTTCGACAAGCTGGCCAAGCGGGTGAAGGCGCCGCTCAAGGGCCGCAAGTTCGCGGCCTATTACGGCTGCCAGATCGTGCGGCCCTACGCCACCTTCGACGATCAGTACAATCCGACGTCGATGGAGAAGCTGCTGAAGACCGCGGGGGCCGAGTGCGTCGAGTACCCGCTCAAGACCCGCTGCTGCGGCGGCAGCCTCACGGGCACGCTGCCCGAGGTGGGCCTGCGCCTCTCCTATATCCTGCTCAAGGAAGCCCGCCGGCGGGGCGCCGAGGCCCTCGTCACGGTCTGCCCGCTGTGCCAGTTCAACCTCGATGCGTACCAGGATAAGATGGAGGAGCAGTTCGACATGCCGATCCTGTATTTCACCCAGGTGCTCGGGCTGGCCTTCGGGCTCGATCCGCGCGAGCTCGGCATCAAACGAGGGATCGTGTCCGCCGAAGCGATGCTGGCGGGAGGGAGATAACCATGGCCGACAACACCGGCAACGGACAGAAGACCAACGGCCTGCCCCGCATCGGCTTCTACATCTGCCACTGCGGGTCCAACATCGCGGGCATCATCGACGTCGTCGCCGTGGCGAAATTCGCGGAGACCCTGCCCGGCGTGGTGGTTTCGCGCGAGTACAAGTACATGTGCTCGGACCCGGGACAGGAGCTCATCGCCCAGGACATCAAGGAGCACAAGCTCGAGCGCATCGTCGTGGCCTCGTGCTCTCCGAACCTCCACGAGGAGACCTTCCGCAAGGCGGCCCAGAAAGGAGGGCTGAACCCCTTCTACTTCCAGATGGTCAACATCCGCGAGCACGCCTCGTGGGTGCACGAGAACAAGGCGGCGGCGACGCTGAAGGCCAAGGACCTGTGCCGCGCGGCGATCTACCGCGTCCGCCTGCACAAGGCGCTCGAGAAGCGCCGCGTGCCGGTCAACCCCGACGTCCTCGTCGTGGGCGGCGGCATCGCCGGCATCCACGCCGCGCTGACCCTGGCGAACGCGGGCAAGAAGGTCACGCTCGTCGAGCGCGAGGCCACCATCGGCGGCCATATGGCGATGTTCGACAAGACCTTCCCGACGCTCGACTGCGCGGCCTGCATCCTGACGCCCAAGATGTCGGCGGTGAAGTCCCACCCCAACATCACGCTATGGACCTACTCCGAGGTGGAGAAGGTCGACGGCTACGTGGGCAGCTACGAGGTCACGGTCAAGCGCAAGCCGCGCTATATCAAGGAAGACCTGTGCGTCGGCTGCATGGAGTGCATCGAGGCCTGCGTCTTCAAGGAAGCGAAGGTCCCGGATGCGTTCAACCAGGGCCTCAGCAAGCGGCGGCCCATCTACATCGACTTCCCGCAGGCGACCCCGAAGGTCGTCGTGATCGACCCGGCGACGTGCATCAACGTCAAGACGGGCAAGTGCAAGAAGACCTGCGTGGAAGCCTGCGACCGCGACGCGATCGACTTCACGCAGAAAGAGGAGAAGGTGCAGCTGAAGGTCGGCACGATCGTGCTGGCCACCGGCTTCAAGCCGTTCGACCCGAAGAAGTCGCCGCACTACGGCTACGGCAAATATCCCGGCGTGTTCACCGCGCTCGAGATCGAGCGGCTCGTCAACGCCTCCGGCCCCACCAGCGGCGAGGTGCTCACGCGCGACGGCAGGCACCCGAAGGCGGTGGGCATCATCCACTGCGTGGGCTCTCGCGACGAGAAGACCAACAAGTGGTGCTCGCGCGTGTGCTGCATGTACTCGCTGAAGCTCGCGCACCTCATCAAGGAGCACTCGGGCGCCGAGGTGTACAACTTCTACATCGACATGCGCGCGCCGGGGAAGGCCTACGAGGAGTTCTACGAGAAGCTCTTGTCCGAGGGCGTGCACTTCATCCGCGGCCGGGTGGCGGAGGTCACGGACTGGGCGATGACGAAGGAGGAGGAGGGCAAGCTCGTGCTGCGCGTCGAGGACACCCTCGCCGGCTTCGTGCGCCGGGTGCCGGTGGACATGGTGGTGCTGGCGACCGGCCTGGTGCCGCAGAGCGACGCGGGCGACGTCCGGCGCGTGTTCAACATCGGCTGCGGCAAGGAGGGCTTCTTCCAGGAGCGCCATCCGAAGCTCGCGCCGGTCAACACGTTCACGGACGGCGTCTTCATCGCCGGCGCCTGCCAGGCGCCCAAGGACATCCCGGACACGGTGGCCCAGGCCGGCGCCGCCGCGGCCGAGGCCTTGGCGTTGGTGGACGCGGGCTTCGTCGAGCTCGAGCCCAACACCTCGTACGTGCTCGAGGAGGAGTGCTGCGGCTGCAAGAACTGCATCCCGCTGTGCCCCTACACGGCCATCTCCTTCGACGAGACGAAGAAGAAGGCGGACATCAACGAGGTGCTCTGCAAGGGCTGCGGCGTCTGCGCGGCGGCCTGCCCGTCGGGCTCCATCGTGCAGAACTTGTTCGAGGACGCGGAGATCTACAGCGAGATCGAGGGGGTGCTGGCCCGATGAGCGAAAAGCAAATGCAACCGACCGAGGGCTCCAAGCCCAAGGGCTTCGAGCCCCAGATCGTCGCCTTCTTCTGCAACTGGTGCACGTATACCGCGGCGGACCTCGCCGGGGTGTCGCGCATGAAGTACGCGCCGAACGTCCGCATCATCCGCGTGATGTGCTCCGGCCGCGTGGACCCGCAGTTCATCATGAAGGCCTTCGCCCAGGGAGCCGACGGCGTGCTCATCGGCGGCTGCCATCCCGGCGACTGCCATTACTCCACGGGCAACTACAAGTGCCTGCGGCGGATGCGGATGGTCCAGCGCATCCTCCAGCGCTTCGGCCTCCAGAAGGAGCGCTTCCGCCTCGAGTGGATCTCGGGCGCCGAGGGCGACCGGGTGCGCGCCGTCGTCAACGAGATGGTCGAGCAGGTCCGCAAGCTCGGCCCGCTCGACCTGCCCGGCAAGATGAAGAAGCTCGACGAGGAGCTTGCCGAGCACGAAATGCACGTCGAGCCCGCCCGGGAGGCCGCCCATGTCTGAGAAGCCCAAAGTCGCGTTCTATTGGTGCGCCGCCTGCGGCGGCTGCGACGAGGCCGTCGTCGACCTCGCCGAGGGCATCCTCGATGTCGTCGCGGCGGTCGACATCGTGCTGTGGCCCGTCGCCATGGACTTCAAGAAGGCCGACATCGAGGCCCGCCCCGACAAATCGATCCTCGTCTCCTTCATCAACGGCTCGATCCGCAGCTCGGAGCAGGTCGAGTGGGTGCGGCTGCTGAGGAAGAAGAGTCAGCTCGTCATCTCCTTCGGCACCTGCGCCGGAGGCGGCGGCATCCCCGCGCTCGCCAACGAGTTCTCGAGGGAGGAGATCCTCAAGTACGTCTATGAGACCTGCCCGAGCAACGTCAACGAGTCGAAGGTCCGCCCGGGGCCCACTCCGGTCGCGCATAACGGCGACGGCAGCGCGCTGACGCTGCCCGAGCTGCACGAGCAGGTGCGCTCGCTCGACCAGGTGGTCGCCGTGGACTACTACCTGCCCGGCTGCCCGCCCACGCCGAAGATCATCGCCGCGGCGGTCGGGGCGCTGCTCTCGGGCAAGATGCCGCCGCCCGGAACCGTCCTGTCCCCGGACAAGGCGCTGTGCGACGAATGCCGGCGCAAGGACTCCAAGCCCGCCGACCTCTCGCTCGCGGAGTTCAAGCGGCCTCACCAGATGCACATCGACCCGGAGAAGTGCCTGCTGGCGCAGGGCCTCTTGTGCATGGGCGGCTCGACGCGGTCCGGCTGCGAGGCGCTGTGCCCTGAGGGGAACATGCCGTGCACCGGCTGCTTCGGCCCGACGTCGCGCGTGCGCGACAAGGGAGCGAAGGTCGTCTCGGCGATCTTGTCGAACATCGCCGCCGACGAGCCCGAGGCGATCGACAAGATCCTCGACACCTTCCCGGACCCGGTAGGGACGCTCTACCGCTACGGGTTCTCGAAAGCCATGCTGCGCCGCAAACAGGACGACTAACTAGGAGCCGCGAAATGGAAGAGACCGCACAGAAGATATTCGACAAGGCCCGCGCGAACGCGGGGCTTCAGCACGCGGCGAAACGCCGCGTGGTCATCGACCCGATCACGCGCCTGGAAGGACACGGGAAGATCGACATCTTCCTCGACGACAAAGGCGACGTGGAGCGGGCGTACCTGCAGATCCCCGAGCTCCGCGGCTTCGAGGTCTTCTCGCAGGGCCGCCCGGCCGAGGACATGCCGCAGATCACCTCCCGCATCTGCGGCGTGTGCCCCACGGCCCACCACATGGCCTCGGCCAAGGCGCTCGACGACCTCTACAAGGTCGAGTGCCACCCGGTCGGACGCAAGATCCGAGAGCTGGTGTACAACACCTTCATGCTCGAGGACCACGCGTTCCACGTGTACGTCCTGGGCGGGCCCGACTTCATCGTGGGCCCCGACGCGCCGAAGGAACTGCGCAACATCCTCGGCGTCATCGGCAAGGTCGGCCTCGAGGTCGGCAAGAAGGTCATCTCGATGCGCCGCAAGCTCCGCGGCATCATCCAGTACGCGGGGGGGAAAGTCATCCACCCGGTGATGGGATTGCCGGGCGGCGTGGCCAAGGGCATCGACCCGGCGAAGATCCCGGAGTTCAAGCAGATCGCGCAGGAGGGCCTCGAGTTCGCCCGCTTCACCCTGCAGGTCTTCAAGGACATCGTCCTCAAGAACGACGCGTACGTGAAGCTCATCACCTCGGACGCCTTCACGCACAAGACCTACTACATGGGGATGGTCGACAAGGACAACGCCGTGAACTTCTACGACGGCGACATCCGGGTCGTGACGCCCGACGGCAAGGAGCAGGCCAAGTTCCCGGTGCGCGACTACCTCGACCATATCGGCGAGCACGTCGAGCCGTGGAGCTACATCAAGTTCCCGTTCCTCAAGAAGATCGGCTGGAAAGGCTTCACCGAAGGCGCCGACTCCGGCGTGTACGCGGTCGCGCCCATGGCGCGGCTGAACGCCGCCGAACGGATGGCGACGCCCGAGGCCCAGGCGGCCCGCGAGGACTACTTCAAGCTGCTGGGCGGCAGGCCCGTACACCACACGCTGGCTAACCACTACGCCCGCGTCATCGAGATGCTTCAGGCGGCCGAGAGGATCGTCCAGCTGGTCAACGACCCCGAGCTGACCTCCAAGGAGTTCCGCACCATACCTTCGGCCGAGCCGAAGGTCGGCATCGGCGTCGTCGAGGCGCCGCGCGGCACGCTCATCCACCACTACGAGACGGACGAGCGCGGACTCATCACCAAGGCGAACCTCATCGTGGCCACGGTCGGCAACTCCGCGCGCATCGCGATGAGCGTGGACAAAGCGGCCAAGGGACTCATCCATGGCGGCAACGTTTCAGACGGCCTGCTCAACAAGGTGGAGATGGCCTTCCGGGCGTACGACCCGTGCTTCGGCTGCGCTACGCACACGCTCCCTGGTGAGATGCCCCTGGTCGTGACGCTGCGCGACCTCAAGGGCGGAGTGATCCGAGAGATCCGCCGCTAGATATCTCCCTCTCCCCGAACGGGGGAGAGGGAACAACAATGCCCCGATCGCCGTCCCCGGTCACCCGGGGACGGCGATTTGCTTTCAAGCCGACTCGACTCTTCCCTTGATGGTCATGACGTTGCATGACCAAAAGGAGGATGGCAGGCGGAAACTCAGACGGAGCGAAGACCCTCGTCATTGCCCTTGGGAATGATATCCTGGGGGATGACGGCGTTGGGTTCCACGCCGCCAGGCTCCTGCGCAAGGAGTTCGGCGACGCCGCTGACTTCGTAGAGACGGGCGAATCCGGTCTGGCGCTCCTCGACCACTTGGAGGGCTACGACCGCGCTCTGTTCCTGGACGCGGTTGCCACGGGCAAGTGCAAGCCGGGCACGATCCTGGTCTGGGACAAGGCCGACTTCAAGAAAGCCGTCGCGCCTTCGCCTCACCTCATGGGGCTTCCGGGCATCCTCGAACTTGCCGAGCGCGTGGACCTTCGGATCCCGAATGAGATCCGCGTGGTGGCGATGGAAGTCCACGATCCGACGGTCTTCCGCGAGCAGCTGTCGCCCGAAGCGACGCAAGCCCTTCCCTCCTTCGTGGCGGAGGCCCGAAAGGTGTTGGAGGGAGCCTGGGGAGTCGTCCATGCATGAATACGCTTTGATGAAGTCCGTCATCAATACCGTCGTCGACGACCTGGGCAAGCGGCCCGAGGGCGGGAAGGTGCGCGAGCTGTCGCTGCGCGTCGGGGCGCTCGAGGTCCATTCCGAGGAATCCTTCCGGCAGGGCTTTGCCGCCCTTTCCAAGGGCACGCCGCTCGAGGGTGCCTCGCTGAAGCTCGACATCGTGGCGGCGCAAGTGAAGTGCCACGGCTGCGGCTTCGAGGGCGCCAAGCCGCGCCATGACGTCGGCGAGGACGACCCCCACGACCACGAGCCATGGGGGGAGTGCCCGAACGCCCGCCTGCAGGGTGCGCGTGCGCATCCATGGCGCGGTCCAGGGCGTGGGCTTCCGTCCCTTCGTCCATCGCCTGGCGCGCTCGCTCAAGCTGACCGGTTGGGTCTCCAACGGCGTCGAGGGCGTCGCCATCGAGGCGGAGGGGCCGGAGGCGGCGCTCAAGGACCTGCTCTTGCGGCTCGAGAAGGACAAGCCGCCCCGCGCCGCCATCTACAGCTTCGAGGCGGCTTGGCTCGACCCGGCCGGCTACGAGGACTTTCGCATCCGCGAGAGCGATCCGGGCGGGGCCAAGACGGCGATCGTGATGCCGGACATCGCCACCTGCCCGCAGTGCCTGCGTGAGCTGCTGGACCCCTCCGACCGGCGGTTCCGCTATCCGTTCATCAACTGCACCGACTGCGGGCCCCGCTTCAGCATCATCGAGGGCCTTCCCTACGACCGCCCGAAGACCACGATGCGCGGCTTCCCGATGTGCCCGCGATGCCGGGCCGAGTACGAAGACCCCGACACGCGCCGCTTCCATGCCCAGCCGAACGCCTGCCCGGCGTGCGGGCCGCACCTGGAGCTATGGTCGCCGGAAGGTGGGGTGCTGGCCTCGCGAGAGGAGGCGCTGTCGAGCGCCTGCGAGGCCCTGCGGGCCGGCAGCATCGTCGCGCTCAAAGGCATCGGCGGCTTTCAGCTCCTCGTGCACGCCCGACGCGAGGAGGCGGTCCAAGAGCTGCGCCGGCGCAAGCGGCGAGACGAGAAGCCGTTCGCGCTCCTGTTTCCCACGCTCGCCGCCGTGCGCGGGGCGTGCGAGGTGTCGCCCGCCGAGGAGCGGCTGCTGAGCTCCCCCGAGGCGCCCATCGTGCTCCTGCGGCGCAAAGGCTCGGACGGGGTCGCGCAGGCCGTCGCCCCGCACAATCCGCTCTTGGGCGTCATGCTCCCCTACAGCCCTCTCCATCATCTTCTGATGACCGAGCTGGGCTTCCCCGTCGTCGCGACCAGCGGCAATCTCGCCGAGGAGCCGATCTGCATCGATAACCACGAGGCGCTGAGCCGCCTGCGCAAGATCGCCGACGTCTTCCTCGTGCACGACCGCCCCATCGCGCGTCCCGTGGACGATTCGGTGGCGCGCGTCGTCTTGGACCGGGAGCTCCTGCTGCGCCGCGCGCGCGGCTACGCGCCGTTGCCCGTACCGCTGCCCCGGACGGCGTGGGCGACGCTTGCCGTCGGCGGGCACCTCAAGAACACCGTCGCCTTGTCGCCCGCCGGCTCGGGCGAGGCCTTCTTGAGCCAGCATGTCGGCGACCTGGCGACCCAGGAGGCGTTCGGCGCCTTCGAGCGGGCGATCGCGAGCCTCAAGGGCCTTTACGATTGCGAGCCCGCGCGCGTCGTCTGCGACCTGCACCCGGATTACCGCTCGACGCGCTTCGCCGAAGCGTCGGGGCTGCCGCTATTGCGCGTCCAGCATCACCAAGCGCACGTGTACGCCTGCATGGCGGACAACGGCCTGGGACCACCCGCGGCGGGCGAGCCGGCGCTCTTGGGAGTCGCATGGGACGGCACCGGCTGGGGCCCCGATGGGACGGTGTGGGGCGGAGAATTCTTCACCGTGCGACACGACGGCATCGAGCGCGCGGCGCACTGGCGACGATTCCGGCTGCCGGGGGGCGAGCGCGCGGTGCGCGAGCCGCGGCGGTCGGTGCTCGGCCTGCTCTACGAGATCTTCGGCGAGGCGCTGTTCGGGCGGACGGATCTGAAGCCGCTGGCCGCCTTCACGGCCTCCGAGCGCGAGGTGCTGCGCGGGATGCTCGCGAAAGGGGTGAACGCGCCGCGCACCTCGAGCGTGGGACGGCTCTTCGACGCCGTGGCCGCCCTCGCCGGCCTGCGCGCCGTCAACGCCTACGAGGGGCAAGCGGCGATGGAGCTGGAGCATTGCCGGCCTTCGACGGAGCAGGAAGGGTCTTATCCCATCGGGCTGGCTCCGTGCCGGGAGAGCCATGGCGGG
>JAPLKK010000024.1 GCA_026388115.1 Elusimicrobiota bacterium
GCGACGATCTGCAATCTGACGGGCAAGACCTTCGGTCCCGGGTCCATCTTCGCTGCCTTTGGGTCGAACTAATGAGGACTTCGCGAGCACGATTTCCTAAAGGGATTGCGAAGTTTGCGGCCGCGGTCGCCGGCGCGGCGCTCCTGATGCTCCTGTCGAACGGTTCCGCCCGCGCCCTCCTCATCTCCGAGCTGGACGACCTCGACTTCACGGGAGACGTGTCGCGCTACATCTTCATCGAACCGCCCAGCGCCCCGGGCCCCGGCGCCTCTCTTTTAATCACGGCCGGCCCCGCCAACGGCTCGGCCAAGGGCGGCGATGTGGTCATCGCCGGCGGCAACTCCACGCTCACGCCCGGAAACGTCATTTTGAGCAGCGCGGCGGGAAACGTGGGCATCGGGACGGTGAGCCCCCAGCAGAAGCTGGACGTGGCCGGCAACATCTCCTTCTCGCAGGCCCTCATGCCGAACGCCGTCGCGGGCCTCACGGGACAATTCCTGCTTTCGCAAGGCGCTAATACCGCTCCGCTGTGGACGAACAGCTTCACAAGCCAGGTCGGCTTCAGCAGCCCGGGCAGCCTCACGATGAGCGGGTCCAGCATCACGCTCACCGGCTCCGGCGGAGTGCTCACCGCCGCCTCCTCCGTCACCGCCTCCTCTTTCTTCGGCGACGGCTCGCACCTCACCGGCCTCAACCCCGCCGGCGGCAGCCTGACGGATGACTTCTTCTGGCTCGGCAACGGCTCGAACCTGGCCCAAGCCCGCCAGATGTCCGGCGACGCCACCATGTCCGACACCGGCGTCGTGACGATCGCGGCCGGAGCCGTCAATACCGGCAAGCTCGCCGCCGATGCCGTGACCTCCGCCAAGCTCATCAGCGGCGCGGTCCAGACCGCCAAGCTCGCGGCGGATGCCGTGACCACGACAGCCATCCTTAACGCCAACGTCACCAACGCTAAGCTGGCCGCTGACGTCTTCAGTTCTCCGCAGACTTGGTCCGGCCCGGACACGTTCACCAATCAAGTCAACTTCGCCGCCCCGGGCAGCCTGACCCTAAGCAACTCAAGCATCACCCTCACCGGCTCGAACGGTACCGTCACGAGCAAGTCCTCCGTCACCGCCTCCGCCTTCTTCGGCGACGGCTCGCACCTCACCAACGTCAGCGCCTCGGGCGGCGCCCTCGCCGACGACAACTTCTGGATCGGCAACGGCGCCAACGTGGCCACGCCTCATCCGATGTCCGGCGACGCCACCATGACCAACACCGGCGTGGTCACCATCGCCGCAGGCGCCGTCGATACCGGCAAGCTCGCCGCCGATGCCGTCACGACACTCAAGATCCTCAACGCCAACGTCACCAACGCCAAGCTCAACGCCGACGTGTTCAGCTCCAACCACAGCTGGAGCGGCACCGACAACTTCACCAATCAGGTCGGCATCACCGGCAGCCTGACGCCTAGCCACTCCAGCGAGACCCTCACCGGCCCCAACGGCTTCGTCACCTCCGCCTCCTCAGTCACCGCCTCCGCCTTCTTCGGCGACGGCTCCCACCTCACCAGCGTCAGCGCCAGCGGCGGCTCCCTTGACACCGACAAGATCTGGATCGGCAGCACCGCCAATACCGCCACCCCGCAGCCCGTCTACGGTGACGCCACCCTCGCCGTCGACGGCAAGATCACCATCAACCCCGGCGCCATCAACTCCGGCAAGCTCGCCCCGGATTCAGTCACCAACGTCAGCATCCTCAATGGCTCGGTGGACACCAACAAGCTCGCCCCCGACGCTGTCACCGTCGCCAGCATCGCTGACGGCTCCATCAACACGAACAAGCTGGCCACCGACGCCGTCATCACCAGCAAGATCCTCAACTACAACGTCACCAACATCAAGCTGGCCCCTGACGTGTTCAGCTCGACGCACACCTGGAGCGGCTCCGATACCTTCACCAGCGAGGTCAACGTCACCGACGGTGGCAGCCTGACCCTGACCAACTCCAGCGTCACCCTCACCGGCGGCAACGGGACGATCACCTCCGCCTCCTCCGTCACCGCCTCCTCCTTCTTCGGCGACGGCTCGCACATGACCAACGTCAGCGCCGCCGGCGGTAAGCTGGTCCAGAGCCAGATCTGGATCGGCAACAACCTCGATACCGCCAAGGCCGCCTACACCTGGGGTGATGCCACGCTCCTTTACGA
>JAPLKK010000009.1:0-13576 GCA_026388115.1 Elusimicrobiota bacterium
CAATTCGCAATAATACGCGCCCTGATAGGTACTATTACTGTGACGACCGGGCGATCACAGCATGCCGCTCTTGTAGAGCTGGAACACCTTCGCGAGCAGCAGCAGCTCCGGGTGCGCGTGCGACAGCCGGGGGAGCTGCGGCAGGACCAGCCGCACCCGCGAGCGGTACTCCTCGAGGTGGCGCTTGAGGGACTGGGAGGCGGCACTCCCATCCCAGCGCAGCTTCTTGAGGTCCAGCACGAGCGAGTTCCGGCTGCTCGCCATCGCCGCCTGGAGCTGAGCCCACAGGCGCTCGGCCTGCGAGCCCTCCAAGGCGCCCTCGAGCCGCACCCAGACCTGGTGGCGCGCGTGCTGAAGCTCGACGCGGATGTCGAGCCCTGGGATCGAGATCTTGGACGGCATGTCCTCCCACAGCCGGAAGTGTCCCCAGTCCTCCACGGGCATGCGGTAGGCGGTGCGCGTCAGTTTCGGGTGCTGGAACCAGCCGAGCTTGAGGGTGGCCCCGGTCCAGGCCGCGGCGAAGACGGCGGCGACCGAGGCCGCCCGCTCGAGCAGGGTCGGCGTGCCCAGCTCCGCCCATATGTCGCGTTGGAGCCGTCCGATCCAGCGTCCGATCTCGGCGGTCGGCGCCATGAGCCGGCCCGCCAGGAAGATCGGATAGGATTGGCGGATGTCCCGCGCGAGACGTCCGGCGCGGAGCCGCAGGTAGGGGTTCGCGGAGTCCTTGAGCTTCTTGTAGCCGAGGAACCAGCGCTCCACCACGCGGTAGATCGTCGGGCCGAGGCGCCGGAAGTCCTCCTCGAAGCACTCGCGCTGGAGGTCCTCGATCTCCAGCGCGGAGAGGGTCGGATGCTTCACCATCGCGGCAAAGCCGTCGGACTTTCGATAGTAGAGCTCGGGGTCCGCCCGGAAGTCGTCGCGGAGCCGCCCCTCCCGCATGACGCGCTCGTAGAACGGCGTTCCCGGGGTCGGCCCGTAGATGAGGAACTGCGACAGGCAGGGCTGGAGCTTCAGGAGCCCGTCGAGCTCCTCCGCCACGATTCGCTTGTCTTGATAGTCGAAGCCGAGGATCATCGAGGCCAGGACCGTGAAGCCGTGCTCGCGCAGGTCGGCGAACAGCTCCTCCACCGGCCGTCCCTGCTGCTTGGCGTAGCCCGACCGGGTCCCCTCGTAGCCGATCCAGAAGCCGTCGAGGCCCATCTCGGTGAGCTCCTCCATCGTGTACTGGCTGAGGGCCCGGACGCTGGCAAAAGCGAAGATCGACAGCGCCCTGCCGCCCTTGAGGACGCAGTCGCGGAACTCCATGGCCCGCCGCTTGTTGAGCAAGAAGTCCTCGTCGAGGATCGTGAAGGACATCTCCGGCTCGATGTCGAGGTAGCGCTCGATCACCCCGTAGATGTCCTTGCCCTCGGGCAGGAGCTTGATGTGCTTGCGCTTGAAGTAATGCGAGGTGCAGCAGAAGTCGCAGCCGTTGGCGCAGCCCAGGCCCGCGAAGACCATGCCGGTGCGCGAGGCCGGTAGGGAGAAAAGCTTGAGCTGGCTGACGATGAGGGGATGCCTGTAGGGTATGGCCGCCGGAGCCTCGCCCAGCAGCCTGCGCATGAAGGCGACGCCCTCCTCCCGGCAGATGTGGTCGCCGTACGGCTTCAGAGTCTCGTCGTCGAGGGTGGTGCCGTAGCCTCCCAGGACGATCTTGCTGTCCGGGGCGTAGCGGCGGATGAGGGCGACGGCGTCCTTCATCTTGTGGAAAAGCGAGAGGATGAACGAGACCGCGACGTACTCGTAGCCCTTCTTGAGCTCACGGATGAGCTCCGCCTTGGATGGGTACTGGAGGACCACGGCGGGGGCGTCCAGGTTCTCCGCGATGTACTCGAGGGAGAAATAGAGGTGCAGGGCCCGCGGGCTGAAGAGCCCCTGCGCCCGGGTGACCTGGCTGTACAAGAGCTCATAGCCGACGCTCGGGGCGTCGCCGAATTGCGCCCCGAAGGGGCGGCATACGCTCGTCAGGAGGACCTTCCTCTTCGATTCAGCCCTCGGCATGGGTCTACCTCCAACCAATTCTACCCCCTCACCCCTCTTACGCCAATGCGGAATCATACGGAGAGCGGGAGGTAGAATCCCGGAATCCGTAGTACTACGCTGTCGACCCGGCATTACTTCGCATAGACGCTAAATCGTCGATGAAGCATAATCCATCTGGCTGCTTCAGCACGGACCCGATCCAGGAGGAAGAGCGATGGCTAGGACTAGTAGGGAGTCAGCGGTGATGGACCACAAGCGCAACCACAGCGATAACGCGGTGGTTCTTCAGAACCGCGTTGGCGTCCAGGTGGAATGTCCCGGCGAGGGCGATGTGATCGCCCAGCCGTCCTACACGTTTAACATCGAAGGGGCGCCCGAGGCCGAAAGCGTGGAGGTCTCGATCGACAAGGGAAGCTGGATGCCCTGCCGCGAGGCGCTCGGGATCTGGTGGTACGATTGGAGCGGTTTCGACAAGGGCAAACACCAGCTGGTGGCCCGCACCCGCGTGGGCGGCGCCATAAAGACCATCTCGGCCGTGCGGCGGTTCTCGGTAGCTTGACGGCGCTGTCGCCGGGAGAGGGCGAGCCGGCCGGATATGTCCGGCTTGCTCTCTTCCATTCCCCTCGCCATCGACGGTGATGGCGAGGGCGTCCGTGGAGTCGAATGAGGATTCTGGCCGTCGTGCTTCTGCTGTCGTTTCCCCGATTCCTCGCGGCGGAGGAGCTGTGTCCTGGGATCGTCATCGAGGGCGCGCACGTCGCCCTGACGGCCGGCGAGCGCCGCCTTCTCTGCGGGGACCCTCAAAGCGAGGCGTGGAAGGTGGTTCCTCGGGCTCAAGCCGAGGGCTTCTTTCGCGCTTTTCTTCAGCAGCGAGCCTATCACTCCCCGGCGTTCTCCGTCCGGGATGACAAGCTCGTCGTCGATCCGGGCCCGCGCACGCTGATCAAGAGCCTCAGCGGCTCGGGCGTGCCGGCCGGCATCGACCTGAGCAAGCGGCGGCGGGTCATCGGCCAACCGATGACTCCGGCCGCGCTGGACGCCGTCCAGGCGGCTCTGCTCGGCGACCTCCAGAATCGCGGCTACGCGTGTCCGGAGATCGAGATGTCCGCCGACCCCCGCACGGGCGATGTGCGCGCGACGGTCTCGACCGGCGTCGTCCATATCGTGGAGCGCATCGAGGAGCCCGAGCTCAAGGGCATCGATCCTGCCATTTTCCGGCGCTTCGAGGCCTTCCAGCGAGGCAAGCCGCTGGACCAGCGGCTCCTCTCGGTCACCTCCGACCGCGTCGTCAACGAGGCGCTCTTCCTCAATTCCCGCTACGACGTCACGTGCACGACCGCCGGAGTCCGCATCGCGCATCTGGTGACGCCGGCCTCGCCTCGCCTCGTCCGCCTCGGCGTCGGTGTCGACACCGAGGGTCTCGTGCGCCTGCGCGCGCAGTGGCAGCACTCGCGCATCGGCTGGCGGGCCAGCTCCGCGGAGGCCACGCTCCTGGCCTCCGCGCGCGAGCAGTCGCTGGAGGCCTCCCAGCATCTTTATGTGCGCCCGGACTCGCGCGTCTACCTCCTGCCGCGGGTCCTCGCCGCGAGGTCGGACGAGCCGGCGTATGAGACGGTCTCCTCGGAGCTCTCGCTGATGCCGGCGGTCACGTGGGACGACCAGCTTCTGCGCGTGGAGACCCAGGCCGGCCCGGCTCTCGAGTACGCCGATACGCGCCGCGGCCTCGGTCCGGTGGGCTCGACCTTTCTGGTCTTCAACACGCATACCGAATTGACCACCCACCTTTACGAGTACTTCCTGCGCGAGCCGCGCCGGGGCTTCCGCGCCGGCCTGGACACGGCTTCCCGCGCGGCCGGGGTGGTCTCCCGGGTGACCGCCCACCGGGTGCGGCTCTCGACCGAGAAGCTTTGGAACCTCGGCGCCTACGACCCGCCGCTCATCGTTCTTGGCGCGCGGGGCTGGGTGGGGACGACCTTTATCGGCGATCGGCAAACCGCGCTCGCCGAGCTGACGCCGGACTTCCGGTTCTTCCTGGGCGGCGACGCGGACTTCCGCGGCGCGAGCCGCCAGCGGCTTCCGAGCGACGAGAACGGCTTCCTGACCGCGGCTTACGAAGGACTGGAACTCCGATTGGGCGACGTCCTGCCGTACAGGATCCAGCCCCTCGTCTTCATCGACGCGGCCATGGGCGGCCTGACGTCGTTCCATTTGGATCCCGACGTTTACTACGCCCCGGGCTTCGGAGCCCGATGGTCCTCGCCGGTCGGGGCCTTTCGCTTTACGTTGGCGCGCGATCTGATCTGGCGCCGCGACCCGGCCACGGCGCCGCAGTCTCCGCATTGGCAGTTCTTCTTCAGTTATGGCCTGGAATTCTAGCGTGGTGCACCCGGCGAGGGTTTTCAGAAAGATCCTGGCCTGGCTCGCCGCGATCATCCTTGTCCTGGTGATCGCGCTCGTCGTCTGCGGCAGGGTCTTTTTGCTGCGGCCCCAGACGTTTCTCACGACCGGCACAGTGACGGCCGCTCTCCGGCGCTTCGGCGGCGCCTATCAGCCCCGCTGGGCGAGCCTCTCTTTCTCGGCCTCCGCCGTGGGCCCGGGGCGCCACCGCTATCTTCTGCGCGCCAAGGACCTATGTCTGGCCGATCGCCTCGAGTCGGTTGAAGCCTGTTTCGACGACCTCGACCTCGGCGTCATCGTGGCCTACTCGCGTCGCGGCGCCTCGCTCGAGCGCATCGAACGGTTCAGCGTTCTGGGCAAACGCCTGCGTCTCGATCTCACGCGGCGTCCGCCTGGCCCCGGGTTTCAATGGAATGCCGGCAGTCTCGACTTGTCGCGTCTGGTCCCGCCCGCGCTGACCTCGGTCAAGGTGGACGCGCTGCGCGTCGAACTGCCCGCGGTCGTCGTGGTCAGCAGCGGCGGCGCCCTGTCGGGAAGCGCTTGGGTCCGGCTTACGCCGGGGCGCCGGCGTCCTTTTGAATTCTCCGCCGATCTTCGACGCCGGACGCCGCGCGGCTCCGAGCGCTTCAAGGCGCAAGTAGTCCTGGACTCCGATTTCTTCTCGCCGCGCCCGATGACTTTCGTCGACGCGTCGGGCCGGCTGGACATGGGCTCCCAGGGCCGCGCCGAGGCGACGGCGCGTCTCGAGGAGAACCCGGCCGGGGACCGGCTCCTCGTTTTCAAAGCGAAGGTGTCGGCGGCGCAGGGGCGGCTCGACGGCGATTGGCGCGTCAAGCAGGCCGCGGACCGGTACGCGGCCGCGGGCCACCTGGATGTGATCGTGTCGACGGGACCCGTGCGGCGCGCCCGCTTGACGGACTGCCGCATCGACGGGCGCCTGCGCCCGGGGGCGGCTCTCCCATCGTCGACGGATCTTTCCTGCCGCTTCGAGATCCAGCCCGTCTTCATGAAGGACCGGCGGCTTGGCACCGACACCCTCAGCGGCAGGCTGACCGGAAGCGGGCTTCTAGAGGACGCCTTCGGACGCCCCGACCGCTTCACCGCGCGCTTGTCGGCGACCGTAGACCCGATCAAGGATTGGTACGAGCTTTCGGGGCGCGCTTCCATCGACGTCTCCGGGCGGCTCGGCCGCCTTCCGGAAACGTTGAAGACCGGTCTTGCGGCCGAAGCGGCCGTGAAGGTGGCGCGGTTCGAGGATATCGTCGCGCGCCTGCGCGATACGGCTTTCGCGGTGCCGGCCCCCATCCATGTCCTGAAAGGACCGCTCGTGCTGACGATTTCGGCTGAAGGTGAGCCCGGCGCCGAAGTCCAGCGCGCGCGGTATCGCTTCAGCAGCGACCTTTCCGGGCCGAGGCAGCGGCTTGCCGTCGAAGTCACGGGAAACCTGAAGGCGACCCGCCCTCTGACTCCCGCTCGCTCGTTCGAGAACGATTCCGAGGTCGTGATCAAAGAAGCGGCCCTCGAATTGCCGTGGCTGAACGTCGTCGGCACCCCCAAGGTGTCCGTCGACAGGCGCATCAAGACGAGCGCGTCGCCGGCAACCGCGCCGAAGGCCGGCGGCCGTGCGCCGGCCTCCGCAGGCGCGTGGCCGCTCCTTCCGCCGTTCAAGTCGAGGGCGCTGGTGCGCACGGAAAAGCCGCTGACCCTCTTCTCGAACCTGGCGAAGGACCCTATCCCTGTGGCCGTGGACCTCGCCGTGACCCAGCCGCCGGCCGCCGTGAGCGGAACGATCGGCGTGCGGAAGTTCGACGTCGTGCTGTTCCGCCGCGTCGCCACGGTGGATCACTTGAACTTCTTGCTGAAGCCGGGCTCCCCCGTATGCGGCGTCGAAGGGCTCATCCTCTACAAGACGCCCTACGCCGTGATCCGCATCATCCTTTCAGGCACGACGGCGAAGCCGCGCGTGGAGCTGGCCAGCGATCCGCCGATGAGGAGGGAGGCGATCCTCGCGCTCTTGATCTTCGGCAAGAATCCCGCGGAGCTGGACTTGGACCAGACCGCCTCGGTCGGCAACTCGCAGGCCGCCCTGCAGAGCGGCGCCTTCGGACTGACCTCGCTGTACCTGTTCGGAGCGACGCCCATCGAGCATGTCGGCTACGATTCGGCCGCGAAGAGCTACGCGGTCAAGCTCCGGCTGCCCGGCGGCATCCAGATGGATCTCAGCAGCGATCTCGGCCGCTCGCGCGATATGCGCCTGCGCAAGCTGCTGGCGCCCCATTGGGCGGTCCAATCCGAGATCGGCGACCAGAACGCCAACGGAAGCGCCGTGACCACTTTTCTCGAGTGGTTCAACCGCTACTGAGCATCAAATAGTCTCCGCCGTGCGTGCCTCGAAAATATCGCGGAACGATCGGTGGTTTTCCTTGAAAGCCGCGAAAACAGCGGGGTCAAAATGCTCCGGCTGGGTGCGGCCATCGCCGCGCGTAATGATGTCCACGGCTTTCAGATGGTCGAATGCGGGCTTGTAGGGCCGCTTGCTCCGTAGGGCGTCGTAGATGTCGCAGATATTCATGATGCGCGCCGTCAGCGGAATCGCCTCGGCCCGCTTGCCATTCGGATAACCCCCGCCGTCCCAACGCTCATGATGATTGAGCGCGATCTCGGCGCCCATCTTGAGATAGGGGGACTTGCTGTTGCCAAGGATCTTCGAGCCGATCGTGGCGTGCCCCTTCATGACCTCCCACTCATCCGGCGTGAAGCCGCCCGGCTTGAGCAGGATATGATCAGGGATGCCTATCTTGCCTATGTCGTGCATCGGGCTCGCGAAAAAGATCTTGTCCAGGAACTCTTTATCCAGGCCGAGCATCCCGGCAAGCTCGCGGCTGTAATAGCTGATGCGTCGCACGTGAGCGCCGGTGTCGTCATCTCTATGTTCCGCCGCGCGCGTCATCGTGAAGATCGTTTCCAGATGGCTTTCCTGAAGATCGGCGGTCCTTCCCCGCACGCGTTGCTCCAGCGCGTCGTTGTGATCGCGCAATTCCTTGTGCAACAGGCGCGCCTCCAGAATATTGTGAACGCGCGCCAGCACCTCGGCCAGATCAAAGGGTTTGCTGATGAAATCCTTCGCCCCGGCTTTCAATGCGCGCAGCTTGTGATCCGGTTGGGCGGTGATCACGATGATGGGGAGGTAGCCGTCCGGTTCGATCTTCCTGAGCCCCTCCATCACCTGGAAACCGTCCATGCCCGGCATCTGAAGATCGAGCAGGATCAAGTCGTAGCGGTTCTCGATATGGCGCCTGCAGACCTCGCTTGGATCCATCGTGGACGTGATGGAAAGATAGCCGGCGCCGCGCAGCATCCTCTCGAGCAGGAGGACATTCAATTCCCGATCGTCGACGATCAGGATCTTGCCGCGAAGAATGTCCGAAAGATTCATCATGCCGCATCCATGATATTCCCTCCCGCACGGCGGCGACAATGCGGAGTTATACCCTGCGCTCCGGGTAGAACTCCGCATTGTGCCGGCGCGCGGCGGCGACTATCATTGATTTCGATATGAATGAACAGAATCACAGGAGCAATCATATGACGCATGAGAACGAGAAAGAGAATGAGAAGAGCCGGGAGTCAGGGCTGTGGTACTTGATCGGCGGCGTGGCGATCGGGACCGTGCTGGGAATGCTTTTTGCGCCTAAGAAGGGCAGCAAACTGCGCGAGGACATCGGCGAGTGGGGCCGCAAGGGCCGTGATACGGGCCGGACGCTGATGGGCAGGCTCGGTGCGATGATCCCGTTCAGGGTCAAGGCGGCCGCGGCGTTCGGAGCCGCAAAGGCGGGAGGAGCCGAAGCGATCCGGGAGGCGAAGGAGAGCCTGGCTCTCGACGGGGCGAAGAAATAGCGTTTCAGCAAGGAGCTCCATGAAGATGAAGCGGAATGCGGTGATCATCGGTCTGGCATGCGTCTTCGCGGCGAACGGCGCCGCGCTCAGAGCGCAGTCGACGTCCGGCGAAAAGGTGAAAAACGACGTCAAGCAGACGGTCAATGACGTGAAGACGGATGTCGGCGAGAAGAAAGCGGAATACGAGAAGTGGGCCAAGGCGCAGCTCGACGATCTGGACGCCAAGATCGATCAGCTCAGCAAGAAGATGTCGGACCTGAGCAAGGAAGGCAACACGAAGGCCCGTGCCCAAGTGAAGGAGCTGAAGAAGAAGAGAAAGACCGCTGGAAAGAAGTTCGAGAAGATGAAAGCCGCCTCGAAAAAGGAGTGGGAAGCATTCAGGGTCGACGTGAACGACGCGGTGAGCGATCTCAAGAAGGCCTACGAAAACCTCAAGGCGGACATGAAATAGCTTGCGCCAGGAGTGATATGAACATCGCCAGATTCAGCGCGCTGGCGCTTGCCGCCTTGTTGGCGCCGCTCTTGGCGCTCGCCGCCGACGGCGGCGGAGCGGGGGCGAGCCAGGTTGCGCCGGCCGCCCCCGGCGTTTCGCCTGCCAAACCCGCCGCCGCGGCCGTCAAGGCGAAGAAAAAGGCCCGCGGCAAGAAGGCGGCCAAGAAGGGCGCGAGCCTGGAGAAAAAGGCCGAGAAGCTCGAGAAGCCGGAGGAGCGGCGCCCGGAGCGGGGATCGAGGCTGCGGGAGAAGGGCGAGGCGATGGGCGGCGGGAAAGGCGAGAGGATCGAGGCGGAAGGCGAGAAGAAGGAGGCTCAGGCCTCCGAAGACAAGAAGCACGCCAAGGCCCCCGGCAAGCGCGTAGCCGACCCGCAGCACGGCGCCGGTCCCAAGTAAGCCGCCTGGGAAGGAAACGCCAAGCGTGCCTCAGCACGCTTGGCGTTTCGCCTACTCGATCTCCCTAGATATCATCATCGTCGAAGCCGCTGAACGGGACCCACCACCCCTTCTCGGTGCCGATCACGGTGCTGTAGGAATGGAGCATGCCGAAGTTCGCGCAGCGGACCGAGTAGAAGGCCAGGTTCCGGTCAACCGCCAGCTCGCTCTTGATCTCGTCGACCATGACGACGCTGGTCTTCTTCTCGGAATGGATCTTCTTGATGACCGCCGCCTGGTCCTCCTCGGTCAAGAACGAATACAGCGGGACCAACGCATGCCGGTCCACGAGCTCGATGAGGTCCTCGGGGTACACATCCTTCACGGACTCGGTCTCGATGGTAACGATGCTCAGCTGGCCGAACAGGCCGCCGGCCTTGGCCGCGTCCGACATCGGGTAGGTCGTGATGCAGGGGACGGCGATCTTGAAGAACACCTTGGGCTTGTCATCGAGCGAGGGGATCTTGGCGGAGAAGGCGCAGTCGTACTTCACCAGACATTTCTCCTTTGCCACCGGAGTCCGCTTCTCCATGAAGAAGGGATACTCGAAGGTAGCCCGGACGGTGACCGCCTTGAACTGCGCCAGGTAATCGCCGATGTTCTCCCTCAGCGTCGAGTTCCCGATGCGGTCGCGGTGCGAATGCAGGACGGCGATGAACTTGTCGATCCAGCCGGCCTCGAACTCGTGCATGAGCCTGGCCTGGACGGAGATCGCCGCCACCGTGGCCTGCCCGTCCGGATTGGCACGCGAGGATACCCTGATGGGAAAAGGCAGATTGTTGAGCCCCACGTCCACCAGGAACCTCCGCTCCTCAACCGCCTCCGGCGGTTCCTTCACGCTGACATCCGTCACGATCTTCGTATTCGTCGTCATGTTAGTTCTCCTTTTCGACGGCTGCGGCCCGGCGCGACATGATGCGCCAAAGATCTCCCTGTAAGTCGGCGATCCTGACGTTTCCGAGAAAGCGCAGCTCCCGGCGCGCGGCCTTGATGAACGGGCCGGCTTGGCGCGGGTCCTCGGCTACGAAGCAGAGCGCGTCGACCCCGCCCAGCACCGCGGCGAAGGCGCCCACGTACTTGACGATGTCGTAGAGCAGGATCTTGCGGGCGAGGGCCTGGTCCGGGTCGCCGTTCTCCCGCACCAAGTCCCTAAAGCCGCAAGTCTTGCCCACGAGCGCCCTAAAGCCGCTGCGGGCGGAGAGCAGCTCGTTGATCTCGCTCATGGACATGCCCGATGCCTGCAGCTCGAAGACCACCGAGGCGTCGATGTCTCCGCAGCTGGTGTGCGACGGGATGCCCTCTACCGGCGTGAACCCCATCGTCGTGTCCACGGGATGACCGTCTTTGATGGCGGCTATGTTGGGATGGTCTGAGAGCTGGATGGAGATCATCCTGGAGACGGCGCGGCCCGCCCGCTCGCGCATCCTCTGCCAAGCCCATTGGTGAATCAGGCCGCCCCCGCCATGGCGCCGCATGGCGCCGGCTCGCAGGCGGGCGGGAACGGCGTAGAGGCGGGACACGGCCGGCAGGTCGATGAAAAAGGCGCTGTCGCATAGGACGATGTGCGGGACATCAGGCGCCAGCTTCAGCATCGTCCGCATGGCCTCGTAAATCAGTCCGTTGTGCTCGAGCTGCAGCAGCGCCGACTCCCGGACCGCGTCGAGCACCTGCGGCGTCAGACGCATCGCCGGCTGCAATATCTTGTCGCCGCCGTTGTGGAGCCGGTAGCTGATCGAGGTGGCCTGAGCCAAGGGGCCGGCCCCTTTCGCGAGAGCGCTTGCCCAGCCGGGGCCGAGCGTGCCCGCTCCGGTCCGCCACGCTCCCTCCCTCTCGCGGCACCAGCGCACGAGCGGCGGGTCCGCATCAAGCAAGAGCCGCAAGGGGGACCTCCCTCAGCCTCAGCCCTTCCCAGCAGACGACCAGCTCCTCCTCGGTGGGCACGGCCAGCACCTTTACCCGGGAGCGCCTGGCGCTCAACAAGGAGATCCCGTTTCCGGTCGCCTTCCGGTTGGCATCCGCGTCCAGCAGGACGCCGCACCATTCCATGTCGCGGCAGACCTTTTCGCGCAGCAGCCAGTTGTGCAGGCCGAGGTCGTCGGTGAAGACCAGGGCGTCCATGCCTCCCAGCGCCGCGCAATAGCTGCCGATGTATTTCTTCAGGCGGTAGACGTACATGTCGAAGGCCAGCTTGGCGTTCGGATCGAAGTCGAGACGGGGTATCAGATCGCGGATGTCGCTGGAAAAATCGGAGACGCCCAGCAGTCCGCTCCTCTTGTTGACCAGGTCGATCATGGCGTCGGCGCGCTCGCCGTAGATCCCCATGATGAGCGTCATGAGCATGGGGTCCATGTCGCCGCAGCGAGTGCTCATGACCAGCCCCGGAAGGCCCGAGTAACCCATCGAGGTATCGATGGGTTTTCCGTCCTTGACGGCCGCGACGCTCGAACCGCCGGTCCCGAGATGGCAGGCCACGATCCGGGACCGACCCAGGTCCAGGCGCAGGCGCGCGGCGGCCGTCCGGACCACGTACTCGTAGGAAAGCCCATGGAAGCCGTACTTCCGGAAACCGAACCTCTTCACGATGCTCTTGGGAAGGGGGTAGGTATAGGCGCAGGGGGGCAAGGATGCGTGGAAGGCGCTGTCGGTCGTGACGAACTGCGGCGTCTTGGGCAGCGACCTGCGGCATTGCAGGATGACGGCGAGCATGGCCGGGTGGTGTATCGGCATCAAGGGCACCAGTTCCCGCAGCTTGGACAGGAGCCCCTTATCCACCCAGGCCGTCTTGAAATAGCCCCCGCCGTGGCACCAGCGATGGCCGATGCAGTCCACCGGCACGCCCCACTCTTGAAGCTTCTTGATCGCCGCGACGGCCGCCTGCTCGTGAGTCTCAAGCGGGGTTTCGACGCGCTCGCTCTTCGGCCCGCAATGGTATTCGAGAAACGATGGCTGGCTGCCCTTGACCCCGACGCGGTGCGCCTTGCCGTCGAGCACCTGCCGGACGTCCGCCTCCGACCGGGCGGCGAAAACCTTGAAGGTCAGCGAGGAACTGCCGCAGTTGAAGACCAGCATGTTCACTTCTTCTTGTTTGACCATCGCTCACCATCTCCAGGTCCAGTTGCTCGCCACCAAGAGACAGCCGCTCCTCATAATCCGGTTTCGGATGCCTAGCGCGGAGCCTGCGTATTCATGGAGATCCGGATCGATTCTCCAGTCACAACGATCTCGACGCGCCGGTTGTTTTGGCGGCCTGCCGCGGTGTCGTTGGAATCAACTGGTTGTCTGCTGCCGAAACCGCGCGACACGACGGAATTCGCCGAGACGCCTTGGTTCACGAGGTAATCGCGAGCCGCCTGAGCCCGTCTTTCAGACAACGTTTGATTCGAGGCATCGCCGCCCAGGCTGTCGGTATGACCTTCGACTTCGAGCCTCAGGTCCGGATGAGCCAGGACGATGCCGGATATCTTCGCCAGCTTCTCACGAGCCTCCGGCTGCAGCTCCGACTTCTCCGTCGCGAAGAGAACGCCGGACATGTTGACGATCAGCCCTCGCGCGCTGTCGCGCGTTTGAAGGATGGAGTTGAATTGCTGCATCAGCTGAGCGCGCAATACGGCTTTTTCGGCTTCAGCGCGGCGCCCGGCCGCCGCGGCATCGGCTTCGGCTGTGGCGGTGGCGGCTTCAGCGGTGACGGTGGCGTCTTCTGCGGTGGCGCGACCGACGTCCGCTCTCCCCTCGGCGACCTCGGCCTTTGCTTGAGCGACTTCCGCTCGGGCTTGGCCCAACTCGGCCGTAGTGGCAGCGCTATGGGCCATGCTGATCTGGTCCTTGGAATTTTGTCGCTCGAAGGCCAGATTCTCGGTCTCCTGGCGTTTGATCGACGCCGACCGGGCATCCTCCGCTCGCTGCACCACTTCGCGAGCCGCGGCGGATCTTTCCTTCTTGCTGACGCCTTTCGTCTCCATTTGCGTCAGAAGCTGTTGGGCGCGATTGAACCCCTCGGTCGCAAAGACGTCCGCCCCGGCGGCTCTGGCGATACGCACGGCATTGCGGGCCTCGTAGACCGCTAGAGGCGTCTTCTTGTCCATAACAAAGCCGAGCTCGGAGGGGATGATATTCACTTGATACTGCCCCTTCTGAAGCAATTTGTACTCGGCGTCGATGGACTCGCGTTTCGCATCACTGGCTTTTCGGATCGCGTTCACCATGACCACCACATTGCTGGGTTCGGAAACGGCGAAGTAGGGTTCGGCCGTTACCACCAAGCCGAACGATTGGAGCTGTTCGGTCACCTTCAGTCCGCTCTTTCCACGCTTGACGATCAATTCACCAAGATTGG
>JAPLKK010000009.1:13592-20955 GCA_026388115.1 Elusimicrobiota bacterium
AGGTCAAGCACTCCGGGCCGAACAGCGTGGCGGCAGGCAGGTTCTTGAATTCCGCGTCGATCTCGGTCGCGCCGGCCTTGATCTTCACTTCCGCGCTCCCTTTCGCCTCCGCAAGGAGGTCCGTTCCCTTGAAGTCGATCCTTGTCGACGACTTCAGCTGCCTGTAATTGATGGTCGGGGCGGAGCTTTGAATTTCGATGACCCTATAGATGATCGGCGCGGCGGCTTCGCTCTGGACTCGGAAGGTCAGAAACACGCTGAGGGCGATGATCGGTTCGAGCATTTTCATGCGGTTACCTCCGGGCAAATCCCTGCTTGGATGTCGTGCTCCAGTATACTTTCGGCGCCGAGAGGGCCTCTATGCGGAATGATACCGGGGGCCATGAGTATTACTCCGCTAGATCTTCTCACCCCGCTGGAATACGGTTCCGTTCACCACGGTGAAGGCGGCAAACGCGCGGCCTGCGTAGTTCTACCTCCCGCTCCGAGGAGAACTCCTCATTGGCACAATATGGATGGATAGGTAGGATGAAATTAGGCCTTAGCAGCCCGCGGCAGAAGGAGACAAGACCATGACACATCTGGATATTGATTCGGAAGAAAAAGAAGATTTAGCGGAATTCCTCCAACAGTGCCTTCGATCGCTTAAGGTGGAGGTCGCGCATACCGACCACCATGCTTTCCGGGATATGCTGAAGCAGAAGGAAACGGTTCTCGAGAGAGTCTTGGGAAAACTGCAGCAGGGCGCGGATCGTTAACGGCGGGGGCTGCGAGCGGCCCCGGCAGGCCGGGACTGAAGCAGAGGGGGGAGCATGAGCGGGCCGCTATCCGTCGAAAAGTTCATCGAAGCACAACTGATTCGCTGGCAGGCCGCGCGCCGGGGACTCCCGGCCAAGAGCAAGCCTGAACCCGTCATCTGCATCTCGCGCCTGCCCGGCTGCGACGGCGGCGGCTTGGGCCAGGAGTTGGCCAAGCGGCTCGAGTTCGATTTTTTCGACCGGGAGCTCCTGCATCACGTGGCGCAGAGCGCGCGCCTCAGCGAGACCATCGTCAAGACCGTCGATGAGAAGACTGCCTCCGCGGTCGAGGAATGGGTCGATTCCCTGTTCTCGCAGCGCTTCCTCAGCGGCGACTACCTTCGCCATCTTTCCAAGGTCCTCATGACGATCGTCCATCACGGGCGGGCTGTGATCCTGGGACGCGGGGCGGGATGCATCCTGAGGCACGAGCAATGCCTGCGGGTCGGACTCGTGGCACCGCTCGAAGAGCGCGTCAAAGCCATGGCGAGCCGGGATGGCCTGTCGCACGAGGAGGCGCAACGCCGGGTGGTCCAGCTCGAGTCGGAGCGCCGCGCCTTCATCCAGCATGACTTCCACGTCGACATGCTGGACCCGACGCAATACGATCTAGTGGTGAACACGGCAGCCCTCGACCGGGAAACAGCCTTGGCCACCATCCAGGCCGCCTGGGAAGGCAAGAGGAAGCATGCGCCGACCGCAGCCCGGTGACCAAGCGGGATTGCTGACGCCGTACTTATAGCCCTGACCTATGCGTGCGAAATTCCATGAAGCTCGCCGGTTATGGACGATATTCCGTCTCGCCGTCAAACAGTTTTTACGGATCAACGGGGCACAGTGGGCGGGAGCCTTCGCCTTCGATGCGTTCTTCTCGCTGTTTCCTTTGATGATCCTGCTCGTCACGATCGCCTCGTCCTTCGTCGGCCGGGAGAGGGCGGGGACAGAGGTCATCGCCTACATGGAAAGCTACGCGCCGATCAGCGGCGAGGCGCACCGCCACATCTTCGACGCCATCACCGGCGTGATCAACACGCGCGGGCGCGCGAATGTGGTCGCATCGCTCCTCCTGATCTGGGTCGCCATCCAAGGCTTCTCTACCCTCATCTGCGCGACCAACCTCGCCTGGGGCGCCACGGCGAAGAATTGGTGGCACTTGCCGTTGAAAAGCCTGGCGCTGCTTTGCGTGACGGCGGGCTTGGTCCTCCTGGGCATGGCGGCGCTGGTGCTGATGAAAATGCCGCAGGGGGCGCTCTTTGCCGCGAGCGATTTCCACTCCTGGGTCTATGCCCTGGGCAGCTTTTTCATCCCCTTGTTGGTGGTGTTCCTGAGCCTGAGCCTGTTTTATCGGCTGGCTCCGCGCCGGCCCACGCAGTTCGCCGAAGTATGGGCCGCCGCCCTGTGCGCCACGGTCCTCCTGCAGGCGGCCGACAGCCTGTTCGTGGTCTACCTCAAGTACTTCGCCAGGTTGAACGCGATCTACGGAGCATTCGGCGGGATCATGGCATTTCTGCTGTGGATCTACTTCTCAGGGGGCATCCTTATCTTCGGCGCTTGCCTGTGTGCGGCTCGGGCCGAAGAGCCATCGGCGCCACGGGGCGGATGCGTCTAATCCGCGTGCTTTAAGGCCTGATCCATTTGGGTCAGTATCTTGACCGCGACCGGGACCGCCGCCGCCGACTTCCGCGCCGGGGTAGTGATGAGTACCAAGGAGAGGGGCCGCCTGCATGTGACTGCGGTCGTGCTCCTGGCCGTCTTGACCGGTGTTCTTGCCGGTTGCGCGACGCATAGGGCCATCGAATCGGACATCGACCGACCCGCCGTGCGGCTTGCCGAGCAGTCCGATGATTATGCTCCTGAAGAACCGAGAGCAAACCCCCGCCTTGGAAAAGTTGGACGAAGGCGAGTTGTTCCGGTTCTAAAGATCGTCAGACTACGACAGCTTTGAAACCGGCGTGCCCGCCGGCAGCAGGAGTCCGGCCGAGCGCAGTCGCCGCAGCTCGGCGATCCGGCTGCGCCAATACCGCGCATCCCGTGCCTGGAACCGCGCCACCGCGGCCGCGATTTCCCGCCGGCATGGCTCGACGCTCTTGCGCATCCCCAGTCGGCCGAGGAGTTCGACGCGGTCCTCCGCGCGGAAGGAATGCCGCGCGCCCCATCGAATGAGCGCGCGCGAGGGCTGCTCCGGTGCGCTCAACCGCACGCGGACCAGATTCGAGATCACCTCGTAATCCGACAGCCTGCGGGTCAGCTTGAGCGCCACCAAGTCCTCGATCCCGACGACTGGCAGCCGTCCCCACCCGGAGTCCATCCAGAGCGCCCGGCGCAGGGCCGCGTCGAACGGCCCGACGCGGGGAGGCACGGCCATGACATCCAGATAGACCGGACCCGAAGACGCGGGGATGATGAAGTGGAATCCATGCCCTGCGCGGACGTGGCGCTGGTCCAGTGGCGGCGTCAGCTTGTGGACTCGGGCTCCGCATGCCGCTAGAGACCTAAGGAGGCGGGAAATGTTGCGAGGGTCGGGCCGGACCCATATGTCTATGTCCTCGGAGAAGGTGGCGGCGCCATACAGCACGGAGGCTTGGCCGCTGATGAGCAGGTACTTCAGGCCCGAGCGCTCAAAGCTTTGGAAAAGTCTTCGCATCGTGGAGGGCCTCAAGGTCCTTCACGCGCTGCCTCATGCTCCAGGATCGCCGGAGGCGCTGGCGCGGCGTGAGCGACATCCAGCCGGCAAGGTACGGATCCGTTTCCAGCCAGGATGAGAGGGAGCGCGGTCCGTGCATCGTATCGCCTCCTCGCCAGAGTGTAGCCCCGGCCGCGAAGCCTTGTCAATGATGCCCCCGGCTCAGCCCGGAATTCTACTCTACGTCCCGCGTATAACTCCGCATAGTCGCGGCCCGGCGGAGGGGGTATCCTCATCATATGGAGAAGAATGATTCCATCGTCGCGATCTATCCATCGCATCCGGCCGCGGAAGAGGCTATCAAGGAACTGCTGCGATCCGGTTTTGACATGAAGAACCTGTCGATCGCCGGACGCCACTATCACACGGATGAGCAGGGGGTCGGCTTCTACACCGCGGGCGACCGGATGAAAGCGTGGGGGGAGAAAGGCGCTCTCTGGGGCGGGTTGTTGGGGCTCCTTTTCGGCTCCGCGTTCTTCTTGATCCCCGGTTTGGGGCCGCTTCTGGTGGCGGGGCCGCTGGCCGGTTGGATGGCGGCGGCGCTGGAAGGCGCCGTCCTGGGGGGCGGCATGAGCGCGATCGGGGCGGGCCTGTACGGCCTGAGCATCCCCAAAGACAGCATCTTGCGATACGAGACGGCGCTCAAGACCGGCAAGTTCCTACTGATCGCCCACGGCTCCATGGATGACACGACCCGTGCGAAAGAGATCCTCGGCCGCACCAAGCCGGAGACATTGGAGCACCATCAGAACGAACCGGCGCTGAGCCGCTGACGGGGAGCACCCTCCCGGCTCGCCCGGTACAATCATTGGTTGTGCGGGGTTCCAGAACCCGCGAGGCAAACATCTGATCATAGGCCACCGTAAAATTCGTTGGGAGCCGCGTGCCCTCGACACCTCCGAGCTTTCCGATCAGAACGGAGCGAAGGTGCTGCGCGACGGCCGGGAGGCTTTTCCGGAGATGCTCCGCGCGATCGCCGGGGCGGCTCGGTCCGTGCTCGTCGAGATGTACACCTTTGCCGAGGATTCGACCGGACGGAGATTCGCCGAGGCCCTGAAGGAGCGCGCGCGCGCCGGAGTCCGCGTGCGCGTGCTTTACGACGGCGTCGGCTGCGTGGAGACGTCGCGCTCCTTCTTCGAGGACATGCGGCGGGCCGGGGTCCGGGCGATCGAGTACCACCCGTTGATGCCCTGGAAGCCCCTGTGGGGCTGGTTCTTCAGGAATCATCGCAAGCTCCTGACCGTCGACGGACGGATCGCCTTCACCGGCGGGCTCAATCTCTCCGATTACGACGCCCCTCCCGAGTGGGGCGGCCATGGCTGGCGCGACACGGAGGTGCGTCTGGAGGGGCCCTGCGCCGCCAGCCTCGAAGAGCTCTTCTGGGCCACCTGGCGGAAGGCCGGGGGCGAGTCCGATCCGGAGCCGTTCCCAGAGCCCGCGGGGCCCCGGGCGGGGAGCCTCCGGGTCCGCGTCGTTTCCTCGACCGGCTTCCTGAAGCGGCATTCGGTACGCCGCAGCTACATGCGCGCCATCGACGACTCGAAGAGTTTCATCGGGTTCATGAGCGCCTATTTCATCCCCGGGCGAAGCGTCTACCGGCGCTTGATCAAGGCCGCCGCGCGCGGCGTGCGCGTCGCCGTCATCGTTCCTCAGGAGACGGATTTCCCCTGGGTCCGGTGGGCCTCGTGGGCCCTCTTCGGGAGGCTCCTCAAGGGGGGGGTCGAGGTATACGAGTACCAGGGGCGCGTCATGCACGCCAAGACCGTGGTCATCGACGGCCTGTTCGCCTCGATCGGCACGCACAACCTAGACCACCGGAGCCTCCACTTCAACCTCGAGGTGGCGGTGAACATCTTCGGCTCCGAGTTTGGCGCCGTCATGACCCGCCTCTTCGAGGAGGACCTGGCCCATTGCCGGCGCGTGACCTTCGAGGACTTGAAGAACCGCTCTCTCGCGCAGAAGATCGCTTCGCTGGTCCTGTACGGCTTCAGGTCCTGGCTGTGACGGCGCCGTCGATCGCGCGGCCGATCCGCCTTCCCTGGTTGTAATGCGTTCCGATCTTCGCATCGAGCCGGACCTTGCCCGCTTCGAAGAGCGTCACGATATCGGAGCCGCCGAACGAGAAGAAGCCGAACTCCTCGCCTTTGGACAGCACCGCTCCCACCTCCGCGGTCAGGGTCACCGAGGAGACCTGTGCCATGCCGATGGGCAGCACGGCCGTCATTCCCAGCGGGGAATCGATGACGATGAGCCCCCGGTCCTGGGTGAATTGGTAGCCCGTCCCATCGACGACATCGAGAGAGCCGTCGGGCTTCTTGATCACGTCCATAGTCACGTTGCCCGGGATCTTGCGGACCTCTTTGACCAGCCCGCCGACGGGGACGTGAAAGCGGTGGTAGTCGTTGACGTCCAGAAAGCTGTGGGTGAACACTCCTCCCCTGAACTTGTCCTGGTAGGGACTGCCGTCGAGGAGCGAGAGGATGGACCACGTCAATCCCTTCACCGTGATCTTCGAGTCGTCCTTGATCGGCCATTGCCCTTGATAGACGCTGTCGGCCGGAGAGACGACCACGCTGTCGTCGCGCGGGCCATCCACGGGCCGTTTCCCGGGCCGGACCTGCCGGGCGAAGAATTGGTTGAACGTCAGCCAGCCGCTCGGCGATACGTAATAATCCCCGATGTGGTAGCTGGGGTCGGAAAAGAAGCTCGATAGCCCTCTGGCGGATTCCGGCGTATTGAGAAAGGCGCCCCACTCTTCAGCGAACTTCCGCGTCCATTCCTCGAACCGCGGGTCCGATCGCAGCGTGCCGCCGGGCGACAGGTCGATGAGATAGAAGAACTTATTGATGACCGGGTTCAGATTCCGGTCCGTTGGGATCAGCGTGACCATCCCATCGAGGAAGGCGTGGTACTGCGCGAGGTCCGCGACACCCGGGAGCTCCGCCTTGCGGATCGATTCCTTGAGCGCGTCCGCCAGGGCGGGCCTCGACTTAAGGAGCGCGATCAATTCTTCGACGATGGGTTCGGTGTCCTTCCTGCGAGCGTTCGGCGTTGTCACGGTTGTCATCGTGCTCCATGATAGCCGCCGCCGCGCGCCGGGACAATCCGGAATTGTACCCTTCGTCCCGAGTATAACTCCGCATCGGGGATTCCCCTGCAGTATAACTCCCCATGGGAACTCGCCCGTGGGGGAAGTACACTTCAATCGATGCGCCGATCGAGTGCTCTGCTCGCAGGGGTCTGCATGGGCTTGGCTTCCGGGGCCGGCGCGGCGAATTGTACTTTTGCCTTCAACGCCAATCCGCTCGCCATGCTCCTGCCGGTCACCTCGGCCACGCCCCAGCGCATCCAGGGCAATGGGAACGCGTCATACAGCCTTGTTGTCGCCTCCGGCAATTGCCTGCTTTCCCAGGCGGGAGCGAAGCTGATGGACTCCTCGACGATGGGCTCCGTCCGCTACTCGGTCGAGTTCGACAATCCGGCCACCGGAGGCAGCCAGCCGGTCGTCACGGGCCTGCTGGCCACGTCCTGCTCGAACGCCGACGGGCGCGATGTCGCCAAGACCAAGATCAGCAACGAGTCGAGCGCCGTCTTCATCAATTTCACGGGATCGACCCTGTTGTGGTCGGGCACTTACGGCGACACGCTGAGCTTGACGTTGAATATGAATTGAGGGGCTTGTTGATGATGAGTCCAGCACGCATCGTCGGTTTGTTCGCAATTTTGCCGATGGCGCTCATTGCGAATCCTCGAAACTGCCTCAGCCAAGGCCATATCTACCTGCGAGGAGTGGTCCCGGCCCACTGTTCGATCGCCGTGTCGGTTTTTCCGGCCGCTTCGGTCCGGCCGTTGACCGCGGCCGGTTTGCGGCGCATCGAGGTGG
>JAPLKK010000054.1 GCA_026388115.1 Elusimicrobiota bacterium
CTCATCACCCTCTTGATCGTGCCGGTGGCCTACAGCCTGTTCGACGACGCGGGGAACTGGCTCCGGGGAAAGCGTTCCATATGATGATCGACGAAGACGATGCGCCGATGAGCGTCTGGCGCAGGCCGGGCCTGCTCTTCCTGGCGGCCCTCCTTTGGGCCGCCGCGCTCGGCGCCGCGGCCCTGACGCTGTGGCCGTTCGAGTCGGTGGTCTTTCTGCGGCGCAACTCGCTGAGATTCCCCGGCGTCGCGCGGGTGAACGTCGGGACGCTCAAGGCGTACGAATACGACTCGTGCCCGGCGAGCGGCCCCTGCTCCTGCGTCGCGCTCATCCATGGACTGGGCGACAGCGCGCTGACGTGGGATAATGTCCTTGTCGGCAAGCACGGCGCCCCGCCGCCGCCGCCGGGAACGCATCTGCTGGCGGTCGAGTATCCGGGAAGCGAGGGCTCGGCGCCGCCCGCGACGCCCGCGGGTTACGACGTGCCCGCCATGGCCGAGACGGTGGGGGCGGCCCTCGAAGGGAGATGCCCGCGCTGGACGGTCGCGGGAAACAGCTTGGGCGGCTGGGTCTCCGCGTGGATCGCCCTCCAGCGGCCGGCGCTCGTCGAGCGTCTCATTCTCATCGACGCGGCGGGCCTGTCGGACCACCGGGAACAGCTCGAGGCGGCGGCGCGCACGCTGGGATCTCCCACCGAAGCGGGCATGAAGGATTTCGTTGATCTCTCGTATTATCACCACCCGCCGATCCCGCGGCGCGCTTGGCGCGCCATCGTCGCCTCGATCCGCGCGCGCCCGACCGCGAGCATCGTCGCGGCCTTGAAAGAGAGCGATTTTCTCGACGCGCGCGCCAAGGAGATCCGCGTGCCGACCTTGGTGCTGTGGGGGGAGTCCGACGGGGTGATCTCGGCCGACGTCGGGTCCCATTTCGCGCGGCTCATCCCGAACGCGCGGCTGGAGCTGGTGCCGCACTGCGGGCATCTGCCGCAGCAGGAATGCCCGGCCGCGGTATCGAAGGCGCTCTTCGAGCCGAAATAACCCAGAAAAGAAACGGCGACCGCCCTCACCCCTGCCCTCTCCCGAACGCGGGAGAGGGAGGATCAGACCATCTCGGTCAGCAGTTCGGGGCGGGGCTGGGGGATGACGACCTTGTCCACGAGCAGGCCGCGCTTGCCGACGGCGTCCGCCGCCGCGGCGACGGCCGCCTCGACGGCGGCCACGCTGCCGGTCATGGTGACGAAGGCCTTTCCGCCCAGGGCCATGGCAAGGCGCACCTCGATCAGCCGCACGCTCGCGGTCTTCACCGCGGCGTCGGCGGCCTCGATGGTGGCCGCGACGGAAAAGGCTTCGACCACGCCGAGGGCCTCGAGGTCCGTGACGACCGCGGTGCCGTTCATCGCGGGCAGGACGTCGGGATGGACGGACGGGATGATGAACTGATCGATCAAAGAGACCAGGGCGCGCGCCGCGCCCGCCTCCACGCTGGCGGTGACGTCCGCCACCTCGCCCGAGATGAGGACGATGTACTTGCCGGGGCACACCGTGCGGGCCAGCAGCAGCTGGACCGGCGCCGTCTTGAGCATCGTGTCGGTGACGTCGAAGCCGCGCGCCATGCTGGAGAGTTCTACGCCGCCGATCGCCTTGTTCATGGTCATGCCTGTATCTCGATGAAGTCCTCGATGCGGGAGACGCGGCCGTCGATGCTCGCGTGGACAGGCACGCCGAGCTCCGCTTCCGCCACGTCGCCGATCACGTCGCCGCGGCGGACGTCCTGGCCGACGGCCACGACGGGCCGCGCCGGGACGCCGACGTGCTGCTTCAACGGGATGCGCACGCACTTCGGGGCGTAGGCCTCCTCTTTGAGAGGAGCGTCGGCTTCGTAGTCCGCGAGGCCGAGTCTCGCCTTGAGCTGGCTGACCGGGACCTTGCGCCAAGGCCTGATCGGATGCGCCCGCGGGGGCCGGTTGCGGTTCAGCGGCGAGTTCTTCCACGAGACCTTTTCGCGGGACAGATCGCCCTTGGCGAACACGCAGATGTCGCCCGGATTGAGGCTCTCCGGGCAGGAGAACAGGCTGCACAGCTTGCACTCGCAGCACAACAGCGCCCACTGGCTCCAGCTCTTGCGGTCGGCCGTCGAGAACAAGAGGCCGCGCATCACCTTGTGCGGCTGCACGTCGTAGCCGAGCAGGTAGCGGGGGCAGAGCTCGGTGCACAGGCTGCACTGGTCGCAGGTCGATTTGCCGGCGCGGTCGAAGGAGGCGCGGCCCGCGTTCTTGCGGCGGATGAGCGGATGTTCTTTGGGAAGGAGGATGAGCCCGCCGCTCGTCTTGGTCAACGGCTGCGAAAGATCGGAAACGACCTTGCCCATCATGGCGCCGCCGTCCAGGGCGACGCAGTCTTTCGCCTTGGGGCCTCCGGCCAGCGCCACCGCCTCGGCGATGGACACGCCCACCGGCAGGCGCAGGGTGCAGGGGGACTTCACCGCGCCGGTGACGGTCAGGAAGGTGTCCACGACGGGCGTCTTCTCGGCGCGGGCGATGTTGTACAGCGTCTCGACGTTGTTGACGACGACCCCGGCCTGGATCGGGATGCCTCCCTGCGGCACGAGGCGCCCGGTGACCTCGTAGACGAGGCAGAACTCGTCGCCGGCCGGGTAGTAATCCTCGAGAAGCTTCAGCGAGAGGGCGGGCTTGCCCTTGAGGGCGCGTGAAAGATGCTCGACCAGCTCCCCGTGCTTCTTCTTGATGCCGATGACGCCCTTGGCGGCGCCGGTCGCCTCCATCAGCAGCTCGAGGCCGCCGATGACGTCGGGCGCGAAGTGTGCGAGGATCTCCTGGTCTTTCTGGAGGAGGGGCTCGCACTCCGCCGCGTTGACGATCACGGTCTCGGCCGGCGAGGAAGCCTTGACGTAGGTCGGGAATCCCGCTCCGCCCGCGCCCACGACGCCCGCGCGGCGGATGCGCCGTGCCAGATCGCCGGAGCCCGCCATGTCTCCGTCATTCTACCAAAGGGCTGCTCCCATTTCCGGCGCGATTCTGTAGAATGCCTGCATGACAAAGCACCCCAACCCTCCGGACAAGTCCTCGGCCGCGGGCCCCCTTCCCGCCGGGATGCGGGTGCACGCCGGGCTGGATGTCGAGGCCCTCCAGCAGGCGTTCCACGAGCGGCGGACCTTCTCGCTGGCCAAAGACGAGTACACGGCCACGATCCACGATAATCTCATGAGCGCTGCTTACACCATCCGCGATTTGATGATCGATCGCTGGATCAAGACGCAGCAGCGCTACCACAAGACGAACACGAAGCGGGTCTACTACCTCTCGATGGAGTTCCTCATCGGCCGACTGATGATGCACGGCGTCTTGAACCTCGGGATCGGGAAGGAGTTCCGCCGGGCGCTCGAAGGGTACGGCCTCGCGCTCGAGGAACTCGTCGAGGCCGAGGCGGACGCGGGCTTGGGCAACGGCGGCCTGGGCCGCCTCGCCGCCTGCCTCATGGACTCGATGTCCACCCTCGGCGTGCCGGCCACCGGCTACGGCATCATGTTCGACTACGGCATCTTCCAGCAGAAAATCGTCAACGGCTACCAGGTCGAGGCGCCGGACAGCTGGCTGCGTCTCGGCACCCCGTGGGCCATCGACCGGCCCGAGTACACGATACGCGTCCGTTTCTACGGGCACACCCAGCACCATTACGACTCTTCCGGCCACCTGACCGTGGAATGGGTGGACACCGAGGACATCCTGGCGATGCCCTACGACATCCCGCTCCCCGGCTACAAGAACGACGTGGTGAACACGCTGCGCCTCTGGTCGGCCAAGGGCACGCTCGATTTCGACCTATCGTATTTCAACCACGGCGATTATATCCGCGCCTATGAGCGCAAGATCGCCTCCGAGAACATCACGAAGGTCCTTTACCCCAACGACAACGTCTCCGCCGGCGTGGAGCTGCGCCTCAAGCAGGAGTATCTCTTCTCCGCGGCCTCGTTGGCCGACATCATCCGGCGCTTCCGCGTCCACAACAGCGACTTCAACGACTTCCCGAAGAAGGTCGCGATCCAGCTCAACGACACGCATCCCGGGCTGGCGATCGTCGAGCTCATGCGCATCCTTCTCGACGAGGAGGGCCTCGAGTGGGCCCAGGCCTGGGAGATCACGGTCAACACCTTCGCCTACACGAACCACACCTTGATGCCGGAGGCGCTGGAGAGCTGGTCGGTGCCGCTCCTGCAGCGTCTGCTGCCGCGGCATCTGGAGATCATCTACGAGATCAACGCGCGCTTTTTGCGCGAGGTGTCGAACCGGTTCCTCGGCGACCCGGACCGGCTGCGCCGGATGTCCATGGTCCAGGAGGGCGATCCCAAGAAGATCCGCATGTCCGCGCTGTGCATCGTCGCGAGCCACTCGGTCAACGGGGTGTCCGCGCTCCATTCCGAGCTGATCGAGCAGACGCTGTTCCGGGATTTCTTCGAGATGTACCCGGAGCGGTTCAACTGCAAGACGAACGGCGTGACGCCGCGCCGCTGGCTCCTCGAGTCCAACCCCCGCCTGAGCGACCTGATCACCGAGAAGATCGGCAACGTCTGGCCGGCGGAGCTCAGCGCGAGAACAAGAGCGATCTCGCCGCTTTCATCCGCTCGACGAACGGGGTGACGGTCGACCCCGATTCGATCTTCGACGTGCAGGTCAAGCGCATCCATGAGTACAAGCGGCAGGTCCTGTTCGCCTTCTTCCTCATCCACCGCTACCTGCAGATCAAGCGCAACCCCGGCAGCGATTTCGTTCCGCGCACGGCGATCCTCAGCGGCAAGGCCGCGCCGGGCTACGCCGCCGCCAAGCTGATCATCAAGTTCATCAACGCCGTCGCCGAGGTCGTCAACTCGGACCCCGAGGTGGGGGAGCGCCTCAAGGTCGTCTTCCTCGAGGACTACCGCGTCAGCCTCGCGCAGAAGATCTTCCCGGCCTGCGATCTCTCGGAGCAGATATCGACGGCCGGGACCGAGGCCTCGGGGACGGGGAACATGAAGGCGATGATGAACGGCGCCCTGACCATCGGCACTTTCGACGGGGCCAACATCGAGATCGCCGAGCAGGCGGGGCCGGAGAACGTCTTCATCTTCGGCCTCAAGGCCGCCGAGGCGGCGGCGCTCAAGGCGTCCGGCTATCGCCCGTCGCGGCAGCTCGAGCAAGACGAAGGCCTCAAGGCCGTCCTCTTGCTCATCGAGAAGGGGCATTTCTCTCCGCTGGAGCCCGGGATCTTCCAGCCGCTGCTGGACTCGCTCTTGGGAGGCGACCCGTACCTGGTGTTCGCCGATTTCGCCGATTACCTTCGCGCGCAGGAGGAGGCCGAGCGGCGCTACCGCGACCGCGCGGCCTGGGCGCGGTCGTCCATCATCAATACGGCCAAATCCGGCAAGTTCTCGAGCGACCGCACCGTCCGTGAGTACGCGCGCGAGATCTGGCACACGAACTGCCGCGGCCTGCCTTCGAAATGATCACGGCAGCCGGATGAAGCGAGGCGGGTCCTTGAGGATCGCCCGCCAATCCGGGTGCCTGAGCAGCACCAGGTCCTGCTCCTGGCGGATGAGCTCGTAGCGGTTGCGCCGGAGGAACTCCGTCAGCCGCTCCCTCGTCGCGGGGTCGGACACGCGCAGAGCGTAGGTCGAGAGCAGGACGTGGTCCGGTAGGAACAGCCCCTCCTCGAAATAGCAGTAGGGGAGATTCAGCGGCACGCCCTTCACGTAGGGGCGCAGCGCCAGGTCCGGCAGCAGATAGCTCTCGCACCACAGCTTCGAATCCTCGGGGATCAGCGAAAGCATCCTGGGCACCGCCTCCCGCCACGACGCCGGCATCAGCCGCTCCCGATAGAAGCCCGCGAAGCGGAAGTTCGCGGCGGCTGCCATCGTCAGCAGCAGCAGCACGAACGCCTTGAAGTCCCGGGGCGAAAGCTTCTCCTTCAGCGCCTGAAAGCCGAGCACGCTCGCCCACAGGAGCGGCCCGCAGACGAAGGAGGAATAGTGTCCGAGCAGGCGATGGTACTGCCCCGAGGGATCGGACAGCTGATGAGGCGCCCAGGCGGCCAGCGCCGGAAGGATCGCCCAGCCCGCCGCCAGCGGAGCGAACGCCAGCGAAGCGAGCACGCGCAGGACCGTCAGCAGCTTGACCGGCGGGACGGCGAGCGCGGTGAGGAAGAGCCAGGGGCGGTGGAGGGCGGAGTCTCGGACGCCCGCGGCGGTGCCGCCCAGCGCGTCGAAGAACCTCCAGTAGTTGAAGCAATCGAGGCCCTCGCGATAGGCGTTGATGACCCGGAGCTCCGCGAGCCACGCCAGGATGGAGGCGGCCGCCAGCCCGGCGCCGAGCGCAAGGCGCCGGCGCTCGGAGCGGAGGCACAGATACGCTCCGACGCCGAGGAAGATGAAGGGGGCTTCCTCCTTGGTCGTCAAGAGCAGCAGGCCGAGCCCGGCCGCGGTCCAGCGGCGCCCGCTCTCCCAGAAATAGGCGCCCCAAAGGAACAGCGGGAGCGCGAAGACGCCGTTGTCGATATAGGTCGAGGACAGGTCCTGGAAGAGCGGGCAGGACGCCGCCGCGAAGGCCAGCAGCCACGCCGAGGCGGGAGAGGCGGTCCGTTTCTCGGCCAGCAGATAGATCGCGTAGACGGAGGAGGCGACGGCGGCCCCTTGCCCGGCCGCGAGGACCGCCGCGCTAGGCCATAACCGGATGAGCGGAGCGAAGAGCGCGCAGGCGAACGCGAAGTGGACCGCGAGGTACGAGCGGCCGCACAGGTCGCTCGAATGCAGGCCCCA
>JAPLKK010000142.1 GCA_026388115.1 Elusimicrobiota bacterium
CAACGTCGGCTTGCCATCGGCGGCGGCGGCGGGCTAAACTGACTTCCACATGGGAGAGCTGATGGAGGAAACGGCGGCGCTGACGGTCAGCCAGCTCACTTCGCTCATCCACGGAAGACTCGAGCAGTCGTTTCCCGACGTTTGGGTGCAGGGAGAGGTGTCCGACCCGCGGACCTTCCCCTCGGGCCACACTTACTTCACGCTCAAAGACGAGCAGTCGCAGATCTCGGCGGTGCTCTTCAAGGGCGACGGCGGGCCGCTGAAATTCAAGCTCGAGCACGGCCTGCAGATCCTGGCGCGCGGGCGCGTCTCGATGTACCGGCCGAGGGGCCAGCTCCAGTTCGTCGCGAGCCTCATCCAGCCCATGGCGGCCGGGGCGCTCGAGCTGGCCTTCCAGCAGCTGAAGGCCAAGCTCGAGAAGGAAGGGCTCTTCGCCCCCGAGCGCAAGAAGCCCATTCCCGCCTTCCCTGAATGCATCGGCATCGTCACCTCGCTGCAGGGCGCGGCGATCCGCGACATGCTGAGCATCCTGCGCCGCCGCTTCGACGGCCTGAGCATCCGCGTCTATCCCGTCCCGGTGCAGGGCGAGGGAGCGGCGGAAAAGATCGCCGAGGCGATCGAAGACTTCAACCGGCTCGCGCCGGACACCGACGTGCTGCTCGTCGGCCGCGGCGGCGGCTCGCTCGAGGACCTCTGGGCGTTCAACGAGGAGGTCGTGGCGCGCGCCATCGCCGGCTCCCGCATCCCGATCATCTCCTGCGTGGGCCACGAGACCGACTACACGATCGCCGATTTCGCCGCCGACTTGCGCGCGCCCACGCCGTCGGCGGCCGCCGAGCTGGTCGTGCGCAACAAGGCCGACGTCCTTGCGCATCTGGGCGAGCTGCGCGAGCGCCTGCCGCAGGCGCTCCTCGGCCTCGTCGGCCGCGCCCAGGAGACGTTGCGGCATCTCCTCCAGAGCCCGACGCTGCGCGAGCCGCGGCGCCTCTTCGAGGACCGCGCCCGGCGCCTCGACGAGCTCCAGGCGCGCCTGCTCAACGCTCCGACGCGCGTCTTCGAGGACCGCAAACGCCGCGCCGAGGAAGCGGCGAGGCGGCTCGCGCCCGCCGCCGGCGCGGTCCTTCTCCATGCCGAGAAGGACATGCGCCTGCAGCTTGAGAAGCTCAACGCGCTGAGCCCGCTGGCCTGCCTCTCGAGAGGCTACGCGATCGCCTTCTCGCACCCGGAGGGCCGTGTCCTCAAGTCGGCCGCGGCCGTCAAGCCGGGCGACCGCGTCCGCGTGCGTCTGCACGACGGCGAATTCTTTGGCAAAGTGGAGAAGCCATGAACAACGGCCCGCAGAAGAAGAAGGAGACTTTCGAGACCGCGCTGGAGCGGCTCGAGGCGATCGTGCGCGACCTCGAATCGGGAGCGAAAGGCCTCGAGGACTCGCTCAAGCTCTTCGAGGACGGCATCGCGCTCTCGCGCGCTCTCACACAGAAGCTCGAGGAGGCCAAGAAGCGCGTCGAGGTCGTCACCAGGGAGGGCAAAGACAAGCTCAAGTCGCGGCCGCTGGAAGAGGTCGGTGGCCCTGGCGAAGCGTAAGACCCGCCTCGACCAACTGCTCGTCGAGCGCGGCCTCTTCGAGACGCGGTCGAAGGCGCAGGCCGCAATCATGGCCGGCAAGGTGCGCGTCGACGGCCGGCCGCGGCCCAAGGCCGGGCTCGAAGTGCCGGAGGACGTCGCCCTGCAGGTCCTCCCCGACGCCTGCCCCTACGTCTCGCGCGGCGGCCTGAAGCTCCAGGCAGCCCTCGAAGCTTTCCGCGTCGACGCGCAAGGCCGGACCTGCGTCGACATCGGCGCCTCGACCGGCGGCTTCACCGACTGCCTGCTCAAGCGCGGCGCCGCCTTCGTGCACGCCGTCGACGTGGGCCACGGGCAGATCGACGCCAGGCTGAGCAAGGACGCACGCGTGCGCGTTCTGGAGGGCACGCACGCCGGCAAGCTTTCCCCCTCCGCGCTCGAGCCGAGGCCAACCCTCGCCGTCGTCGACGTCTCGTTCATCTCGCTGACGAAGATCCTGGCGAACGTCGCCGCCTGCCTGGCCAAGCCTTTCGACCTGATCGCCCTCATCAAGCCGCAGTTCGAGCTCGAGGCGAAGAAGACCCCAAAGGGGATCGTGCGCGACGCCGCGCACCGCGAGGAGGCGGTCGCGCGCGTGCGCAAAGCAGCCGAGGCGCTCGGCTTGTCCGAGCGCGGCCTCATCGAATCGCCGATCACCGGCGCGAAGGGAAACGTCGAGTTCCTCATCCACCTGACCGATGCGCCTCGCGCTCGATAAGAAGACCGCCCTCTGCGCCGCCCTGCTCGCCCTCGTCGCCGCGGGGCTGTTTCCGGCTTCGCTGGCCGGCCGCAAAGCTCTCGCCCCCGCCGAGTCCGCGCTGCGGCTGCCGCCCTGGCGCTCGCTCTACCCATCCTCAGGCGGCAACGTCCTCTTGTCCGACCAGTACCTCGACTTCATCCCGATGCGGCAGTTCGCCCATGAGAACGCGGCGCGCGGGCGGTTGCCTCTATGGAACCCGTACCTCTCGTGCGGAGCGCCCTTCGTGGCGGCGATCCAAGCGGCTGCCCTCTTCCCGCTGAACCTGCTGCTGTCGCCGATCGATCCTTTCTATTCGAGCTCCTGGACGGCGCTGCTGAAGCTTTGGTTCGCCGGCTTCTTCATGATGCTGTACATGCGGCACCTGGGAACGGGCCGGCTCGCCGCGCTCTTTTCGGCCGTGGCTTTCAGCTTCTCGGGCTTCATGGTCGCCTGGCTCGGCCACCCGCACGCCAACTGCGCCGCGCTCCTGCCGGCGCTGATGTACGCCCTGGAATCGGCGCTGGCGGCGGGTCCGCCGCGCTCCCGAGCCGCCCTGCCTTGGGCCGGGTTCGCGCTCGCCTACGGCTGCATGCTGCTCGGAGGCCACCCCCCGACCGCCGTGCACATCACGCTATGGCTCGCGGCCTATTTCGCCTACCGCCTGCGCTCGAGGCCCGCGGATGAGAGCCGGCTTCGCGGGGCCCTCGCCTTCCTCGCCGCCGCGGCGCTGGGAACCGCCCTGGCCGCGCCCCAGCTCCTGCCGTACCTGGAGTATTACCGCCTGAGCTCCACCGCGGCCTCGGCAAGGAACGCGGCTCGCTGGTCGTCTCATCTGTCGCCCGCGACGCTCACCCATTTCTTCACGCCTTACATCTCCGGCAGCTACAGCCGCGGTTTCGAAGAGCTGCGCGCCTTGCTGGGGCTGAGCCCGCAGGACAACTTCAACGAGCGCGCGGGGTACGTCGGCGTGCTCAGCCTGTACCTGGCGGCCATCGCCGCCTGCCTGCGCCGGGGGCTGGCGCGCTTCTACGCCGCCGCCCTCCTCGGCTGCCTTTGCGTCATCTACGGCCTGCCGCCCTTGCCGCGGCTGTTGGGCGCGGTCCCGGTGCTCAACGCGATCAACCACAACCGCCTGATGCTCTTCGTCTGCTTCTCGCTTTCGGCGATGGCGGGGCTCGGCCTGGAGACTGTCGGCGAGGCACGGACATCGCCGCGCAGGGGGGCGGCGCTGGGCTTGCTTTGGTCCGCGACGGCGCTGGTGCTGCTCTGGCTATGGCAGGTCTTTCGTCCCGCGCTAGGCGCGTTGAGCCCCGAGGAGCTCCGCTTCGCCCTCGCCCAACTGCCGGTCCTCTTGGCCGGCGCGGCGGCGGCCACGGCGCTCACGGCGGCGCCGTTTCTCTCCGGGCGTCGCGGCGCGGCGTTCGCCGTCTTGTGGCTGGCCTTCGATATGTCATGGTTCGCCCGCGGGGTCAACCCCGAGGTCTCCAGGGCGCTCTATTACCCCTCAACGCCCGCGATCGATGTCATCCGCCAAGACGCGACGGTGTCGCGGATATTCGGGCTCGGCTGGGTGCTGCTCCCCGACACAGGAATGCTCTACGGCTTGCAGGACGCCCGAGGACAGGATTTCACCACGCTCCGCCGCTACGAGGAGCTGATCCGCGGCGAGGCCGGCGATTTCGGCTTCTACACGCGCGCCGACGCGCTGCCGGCCGCTTGGCGGGCGCTGGATGTGAGATATCTCCTCGACTCCCCTCGCGCCGGTGCTCGCCCCGACTTCGAGCGCGTCTACCAGGGCGAGATCTCGATATTCCGCTCCTTGTCGCCCACCGGCCGGGCCCTGGTCATACAGCGGGCCCGCGTGGTCGCTCCCGACGAGGCTTTGGCGCGGATGCGCTCAGACGACTTCGACCCGCGCCGCGAGGTCCTGCTCGAGGAGGAGCCTCCCCGTTCTCCCTCTCCCGCGCAGCGGGAGCGCCGTCGGCTTGATAAGCCTCCGGCACGGCGACAGAGGAGAACAGCCTTGTCGCCAGGGTCCGGGGTGAGGGCAAACCCCTCGGCGACCATCGTCCGTTACGAGCCGGACGAAGTCGAGGTGAACGCCGTCAGCCCGGCGCCGGCACTGCTGGTGCTCTTCGATTCCTACTATCCGGGCTGGAAGGCGACGGTCAACGCTGCGCCGGCGCCGATCCTGCGGGCCGATTACAATTTCCGCGCCGTGCCTGTGCCCGCGGGAACGAGCCGCGTGCTCTTCGAGTTCAAGCCTTGGAGCTTCCGGCTCGGGCTGATGCTCGCCGCCGCGGCCCTGGCCGTCCTCGCGGCCGCCGTCTTAGTATAGCGTCCCGCTAGACCGGGACGTTGCGGCCGATCGTGACGAAAGGCGCCTGGATGAGGATGAACATCAAGTCCCGATACAGCGCGGATTGGTCGTTGATATTGATCGAGAGAAGGCCCGCGGTCCAGGAAACGCTGCGGATCTCGGTCTTCGACAGCCATTCATAGACGTGCTTGCCGCCCTCGGTGTGGTCCGACCAAACGACCGCGTCGTGCCACGGGATCTCCTTGGGGTCCGTCGAGGCCTTGATCTCCGGAAACGCCGTTTCAATGTTAGCCATCAGACAACTCCACGAAATAAGCTCGCGCAGTGCAAGTCCGAGGCCGGATTTGATAGAATGACTAGCCAGTCAGTCATTTCATGACGACCCTTTCCGAGCGCACCGACCTTCGCCGCGCCTCCATCATGGATGCGGCGCACCGCCTGCTCGTGCGCCGCGGCTTTCAGGACGTCGTCTTGGACGAGGTGGCGCGCGAGGCCGGAGTCGCCAAGGGGACGCTCTTCCTCTACTTCAAGACCAAGGAGGAGCTCTTCTCGGCCGCCTTCGGCGATGTGGTGGACCGCCTCGGCGCGCAGCTTGACGCTTTGGCCTCGGGCGGCCTCGACGGCGAGGCCCTGCTCGAGGCGACCGCCGCCACGATCCTCGCTCACTTCGACCGCAACGCCGATTTTCTCTCGCAATTCAGCGCCGGGAGGTTCCCCAGCTGCGGCGAAAGGTCCTGCGGCCGCCTCATGGAGAAGTTCTCGGGCAATATCCGGAGGCTCGCGTCGCTCTTGGCGCGGGCCACGAAGCGGACGGGCCCGCATCTGGCCGATCCCGAGTCTTCGGCGGTCGTCCTTTTCGGCCTTTGCCGCAGCGCTTTCCTTTTAAAGCGGCTGACCGGACGCGAACGCTCCCCCCAAGCCTCAACGCGCTGGGTCGTGGATCAATTCCTTTTCGGCTCGCGAGGAAGGCCGCGGTGATCGCCGAAGTGCTGCTGGCCGCGGCGCTCGCCGCCGCACCTCGGGCTCAAACGAGCGGCTCGACCGCTCCCGTGCAAACGGCCGACTTGAACCAGTGCTACGCCTGGGCCCTCGAGCAGGCCGAGAGCCTGAAGATCCAGGAAGAGCAGGTCCGCGTCATCGAGCAGCAGTTCCGGCAGGTGCTCGGTTCGGCCCTGCCGAACCTCAGCTTCACCGCCCTCGACAAATGGATCGACACCTCCGGCGCGGCCGGGCAATCCTCCTACCTTTACCAGAGCCCTCAGCCGCAGGTGAACTTCGCGCTGAGCCAGACGCTTTTCTCGGGCCTCCGGGAATACGCCGCCATGCGCTCGTACAAGAAGCAAGGCAAAGCCGCCGAGCTGCAGCTCCGCCACGCCAAGACCACCTTGTTCCAGAACGTCGCCAACGCCTTCTACCTCACGGTGAACCTCGAGGCTCAGCTTGCCAACCAAAAGCTCGCGGTGGACATGCACACCGCGCGCCTCAAGGAACTGCGCCACTTCGAGGACTTAGGCAAGTCGCGGCACAGCGAGGTCACTCTCGAAGAATCGCAGATGGCGACCGCCGAGACCCACGTGCAGACGATCACGGGGCAGGTGGACGCGGCGCGAGCCATGCTCTCTTTCTTGACCGGCCAGGACATGTCCTCCGCGGCCCTCGTCGACCGCCTCGAGCGCGTGCACGAAGTGGGAGCCGAGCAGCCCCTCCTGAACCACGCCTACGGACGCTCCGACGTCGTGGCTCTTCAGCGCCTGGTCGAATCGCAGGAGGACCAGGTGACGCTGGCCAAAGGCGCTTTCCTCCCCACGGTGACCGCGCTCGGCGACTACTATCTCAAGCGGCAGTCGGCGCTGTCGCCGGTCCATTGGGACGCCACGCTGGCGGCGAGCATCCCCATCTATCAGGGAGGCGGACAGGTGGCCGCGGTGAGGACGGCCGAGTTGCAGCTTTCCCAAGCGCGCTACAATCTCGAGCTCGGCGTGCGCCAAGCCCGCTCCGACATCCACACCGCGTACGTCGCCTTGCGCGCCGTCGTGGGCGCCGCCGCGGCGGCGGAGCGCGCCTACAAGAAGGCGGACGAGACCTACCGCGCCGAGATCAAGGAGTACCGCCTGGGGCTCGTGAACAACCTTGACGTGCTGACCGCGATGAACAATCTCGTAGGCGCCAAGAACGCCTTCGACCAGATCACCATCCAGACCAAGCTCGACCTGCTCCTGCTGAAGCTGAGCGACGAGGAGCTCCCCTGAGATGACCCTTTCCGACATCTCGATCAAGAATCCCGTCTTCGCCTGGATGTTGATGATCGGGCTCATGGTCTTCGGCTGGATCGGGTTCTCGCGCATGGGCATCAGCCAGCTGCCCGACGTCGACTTCCCCGTCGTCAACGTGTCGATCACCTGGGAAAACGCCGCGCCCGAGGTCATGGAAACGCAGGTCGCCGACATCATCGAGGACGCCGTGATGAGCGTCGAGGGCGTGCGCGACATCTACTCCAACTCCACCCTCGGCGCCACCAACCTCACCATCGAGTTCAGCCTGAGCCGCAGCATCGACGCGGCCGTCGCGGACGTCCAGAGCCACATCGCCCAGGCCCAGCGCAACCTGCCGGCCCAGATCGACCCGCCCATCATCCAGAAGGTGAACCCCGAGGACCAGCCCATCATGTGGCTTGCCCTGCGCGCCAAGCCGGGCTCGAAAACCACTCTGCAGGACATCTGCCGCTACGTCAACGAGCACCTGCGCGACGAATTGGCGATGACGCCCGGGGTGGGCGACATCCGCATCGGCGGCTTCGCGGAGCCGAACCTGCGCATCTGGCTTGACGCCGACAAGATGGCCGAGCGGGAGATCACCGTCGAGGACGTGCTGGGCGCCATCAACGCCGAGCACGCCGACGTCCCGGCCGGCTACATCGACGCGGCCGACAAGGAGTTCAACGTCCGCGTATACGGTGAGGCCGCCTCCCCGGAGGATTTTTCGAAACTCATCATCCCCACCCGCGTGCGCGGCGGCTCGATCTACCGCAAGATCCGCTTCTCCGACGTCGCCACCATCGAGGACGGGCTCAATGACGTGCGCCGCGTCTCCCGCTACCGCGGCGAGCGCGCCGTCGGCCTGGGCGTCATCAAGCAGCGGGGCACGAACGCCGTCGCGGTCGGCGACGCCGTCCAACAGCGGATCAAGGAGCTGAACTCCTCGATGCCGAGCGGCCTGGAGATCCGCAAGGTCTTCGACACGACGCGCTTCATCAAGAACTCGGTGCGCGAACTCGACAGCGAGCTGGTGCGCTCGGTGCTCCTGACCTCCCTGGTCTGCCTCTTCTTCCTCGGCTCCTGGAGCGCGACCTTCAACGTGCTCCTGGCCATCCCCACCTCGATCCTGGGCACCTTCATCGTCTTGTATTTCTGCGGCTTCACGATCAACAGCTTCACGATGCTGGGGCTGGCGCTGGTGATCGGCATCATCGTCGACGACGCCATCATGGTCCTCGAGAACATCGCCCGCTACCGGGAGCAGGGCCTGACGAAGGTGCGCGCGGCGCTGGTCGGCGCCCGCGAGATCACCTCCGCCGCCGTGGCGGCGTCGATGGCGATCCTCGCGATCTTCTTGCCGGTCATCTTCATGCGGGGCATCGTCGGCAAGTTCTTCTTCCAGTTCGGCGTGACGATCTCCTTCGCCGTGCTCATCTCGCTGATCGAGGCGCTGACCATCGCGCCGATGCGCTGCTCGCAGTTCTTGAAGGTCGGCGCCGACAACGCCGTCGGCCGGTTCGTGGACCGGCGCATCAACGGCGTGCGCGAAGGCTACCGGCGCGTCCTCGGAATCTGCTTGCTGCGGCCCAAGACGGTCCTCGCCTCCGCGCTCGCGCTCTTCGCCGGCTCGCTGTCTTTGACGCGGGCGCTCAAGAAGGAATTCATCCCGTCGCAGGACCAGAGCATCTTCATGGTCAACGTGACGCTGCCGCTGGGAGTGTCCCTGGACCGCACCGACGAGGTGTTCCGGACCCAGCTCGAGCCTTGGTTCGCCGAGCGCCAGGAGCTTGAAGGCTTCTACTCGAACATCGGGGGGTCCACCGGCGGGCAGGTGAACACCGGCATGTTCATGGTGACCATGAAGCCCATCGAAGAGCGCCCGCTCGTCGACGGCCACCGCGAGACGCAGGCCGAGCTGATGCAGCTGGTGCGCCAGCACTTCAGCAAGGTGCCGGGCATCGACCGCGTCTCCATCATGGACCCGTCGCAGAGCGGCTTCTCGGCCCGGCGCGGCTACCCTATCCAGTTCATGGTGCAGGGTCCCGACTGGGGCAAGCTCGCCGACACCGCTTACGCCTTCCGCGACGAGATGCGCAAGACCGGACTGATGACGGACGTCGACACCGACTACAACCCCGGCATGCCCGAGGTCCAGATCAAGCCCGACCGCGCCAAGGGCGCGGCGAGCGGCATCACCGCGCGGGCCATCGGCGACACCGTCAACGCCATGATCGGAGGGATCAAGTACGGCAAGTACACCGCCCGCGGCAAGCGCTACGACGTGCGCGTGCGCCTGGTGGACAAGCACCGCAACAGCCCCAAGGACTTCAGCCGCATCTGGGTGCGCGACAATTACGGCAACGTGGTGCGCCTCCCCGAGGTGATCACCTCCGAGGTGAAGCCCTCGCTGCCTCTACGCCAACCCGGCCCCCGGCAAATCGCAAGGGGAGGCCCTGCAGAAGGTGCAGGAGATCGGGAAGAAGATCCTGCCCGAGGGCTACCACATCGTGATGGCGGGCAACTCCCAGCTCTTCGCGGAGTCCTTCCAGAGCCTGATCTTCGTGCTGATCCTCGGCGTCTTCGTCGCCTACATGATCCTCGCGACCCAGTTCAACAGCTTCATCCACCCGATCACCGTGCTGATGGCCCTGCCCTTCAGCGTCACGGGCGCGTTGGCGGCCCTGTGGCTCACGCACCAGAGCCTCAACCTCTACAGCATGATCGGTCTGATCCTGCTGATGGGCATCGTCAAGAAGAACTCGATCTTGCTGGTGGATTTCACCAACGAGCGCCGGCGCCACGGCCTCGGCGTGCGCGAGGCGCTGCTCGACGCCTGCCCGATCCGCTTGCGCCCCATCCTGATGACGTCGGCCGCGACGGTCGCGGGCGCGGTGCCCGAGGCGCTGTCCACCGGCGCCGGCCACGAATTGATGGTCCCGATGGCCGTCACCGTCATCGGCGGCGTCATCGTCTCGACCTGCCTGACCCTCATCGTCATCCCGTGCTTCTACGAGGTCATGAGCGCGTTCGAGAGCCACAAGCACGACGCCGAGCTGCGCGAAGCCCTCATCGACCTGGGTGAGCTCAGTGCGCCTCCCCCCCTTGCGGGGGAGGGAGTTTAGGGCCTTCCCCCGCACAGGGGGAAAGGTCATTTGGCTTGACGCTTCCCCGAGGCGGCTGTTACACTTTCCAGCGTGACACCACCGACCGCCGCGCCTGAACCCGCGGGCGCCGCACCGCTTGCCAAGCTCAGCGCCGCTCGAAAAGCCTCCTACGCCATCTTCCTGGCCGTCTTCGTCGGCATGGCGGTACTGAACCTCGGACCGCTGACGCTGGCCGGCCTGTTCGCCTACCTCATCCTGGACTTGGCGCACCGGCGCCTGCGGCAGGCGATGCCCGAGAGCCTGGCGCGCTGGGCCGCCCTGGCGAGCTTCCTGGTCGCGGCGTTCCTGCTGGGGCTGGTCTTCTGGGAGTTCATCCGCCAGGCGGTACGCTCGATGCCGCACCTCATGGCGACGGTCCTGCCCCGCATCGACGACATCGCGAGCCGGTACGGCTTCGATCTTCCCTTCGACACGCTCCACGAGTTCCGCGAAGCGATCACCGACGCCATCCGGGAGAACGCGGTCGTCGTCACGCGGTTCACCGGGCTGTTGACCCGACGCTTCTTCCACATCGTGGCCGGGGTCCTCATCGCCATCACCTGCTTCTTCGCCGAGACCCGCCCGGAGACGCCGCACAAATCCTCGCTCTACGACGCGCTGCGCCTCGAGCTGCGCGACCGCCTGCGCGGCTTCATGATGAGCTTCGAGCGCGTCTTCGGAGCGCAGATCGTGGTGAGCGGCCTCAACACGATCGTGACGGCGATATTCCTGGGCGTGATGGGCCTACCCTACATCGGCTTCCTCGTCCCGGCGACCTTCGTGCTGGGGCTCCTGCCGATCATCGGCGGCGTCTTGAGCAACTCGCTGATCGTCGCCGCGGCCCTCACCCTCTCGACCCGCCTGGCGATCGTCGCGCTCGTCTTCCTCATCGTCATGCATAAGGCGCAGTACCTGCTCAACAGCCACGTCCTCGGCTCCCACCTCGACTCGCCGATGTGGATCATCCTGCTGGCCATCGTGGTGGGCGAGCTCCTGCTGGGCGTCCCTGGAATCGTGCTGGCTCCCGCCCTCCTGCATTACGTCCGCGTCGAGCTGAAGTCATTGCCCGTCCCGTGATGAAGGCCGTCTTATTCGACCTGGACGGCACCCTCGTCCGGGCCGGGGGCGCCGGCCGGCGCGCCTTGAACCGCGCGGTGCTCGACCTGCACGGCTTCAAAGAGGTGTGCTCCGAGTTCTCGCTCGCGGGCCGCACCGACCTCGACAATTTCCG
>JAPLKK010000153.1 GCA_026388115.1 Elusimicrobiota bacterium
CCCCTCCGGAGCAGGTGAACGGCGACGCGGGCTACGCCAAGATGACGGCGGAGCTCAAGGAGCGCGTCATCCGGCTGCGCTCCGGCCGATTCGCGGGACCCGCCGCGGTCCTCTGAATCAAACTGGCTGCGGGATCAGGATTCGAACCCAGCGTCGGCCTCATCAGCGGCGCTGGGAGCGGTCAGTGGGACGCGGCGCGCGTGGCCGTCTTGCGCGGCTAGTTCCTGGTGATGGGGAAGATGTCCGAATCCTGAGGGCCGCGGGTCGTCTGGACCTTCACCTTGCCCGGCGAGACCTTGGTGATCCTTTGGATGTCCGCGCAACCGGAGAAGATGAGGATGTGGCCGCAGCCCTGGATGCCCTGGACCGTGATGTCCGCCGGTCCCGTGATCGTTGTGGCCACGTGGCCGTCATCGCCGATCTTGAACTCGTAGCTGCCGTTCTTGAAGCTGAAGTTCGTCTGGTCGTACAGATAGTGGATCGCCTTCATCCCGGCGACAAAGCCCTGCATCCGGAAGGCGCGGCCATCGGTCGCGGTCCCCGACACCGGCAGGGTGCCCGCCCGGTATTTCGCATCCAGCCGCGCCAGCACGTCCTGGGAAAGGTAGTAGAGCGGAGGTTGGCTGGAGCTTAGGACCGGATCGGACAGCAGATCGAGGTAATCGCCCTTGGCGTCGACCACACGCGCGATCATCGCGTCGACCGTCTCGAATGGAACGGCGACGACGTTCCTCGTGTCCAGGCCCGGGATGCGCGACGCCAGCCAGGCCGCCGTCTTCGGGTCCATGGGCGGGAACGCATAAGAAGCCGTGAACGGGGCGGCGCTCGGGTCTCCGGGCTGCGCGTCGACCGCCTGCGGCACCGCCGGCGGCGCCGCGGGCTCCTCGATCTCCGCCACGCCCAGGCTTGCGGCCGTCGCGCGAGCGCCGGCGAGGTACCGAGCCGGCTGGGCGCCCGCGGGGGCCGCGGCGAGCAGCAGGAGCAAGCCGAGCGTTTCTCTCATCCTCCAGAGGCTACGCCCGGGAGGCCCTCGCAAGCAGGGTCGGGGGGCCCAGGCCCCCCTGGGCCGATGGGCCTAAGGGAGAGCGGCGGCGCTGCTCCGCCGGCACCTCGCTAATACGGGAACAGCTCGTCGAGAGGCTTCTCCGAGAACCCGCCGAGCTTCTTCAGGCCTTCCAAGTCCACGCGGCCGCGGTTGCCGAGGATGAATACGGTCTTGGGCTCCGACTCGAAGCGGCGGGCGAAGCGCTCCAGATCCGTCAGCGTGTAGCCGAGCGACTTCTTGAAGCGCTCGGGGCGCGGATCTTTATCGAAGCCTTGGTCTTCCCAGCCCAGGATCGCGCCCGGGACGCCCCGGAACTCGATGGGCATGGTGCGGTAGCGCTCTTCAATGCTTTGCTTCGTCTCCCGGAACCGGTCCGCCGATGACGGAAGCTTGGTCAGGAGGCCCTTCATCAGCGTCGTCGCTTCGATGGTCTTGTCGGCCTGGGTGCCGAGGTGGCCCCAAAGGCGGTTCTCGTCGCCCTTGCGGCTGCCCGGCGAGTAGCCGCCCGAGGCGGCATACGCCAAGGCGCGCGCCTCGCGCACCTCCTGGAAGATCACCGAGCTCATCCCCCCGCCCATGAAGTCGGAGTAGAAGATGTAGTCCACGGCCTTGGCGGGGTCGTACACCTCGTCCGCCGCGAACATCCCGACCTGCGACTGGACCATGTCACGGTGGACGAAGATGGTCTCCTCCTTGTTCGGCCGGCGCAAGCGCAGCGGCTTGCGCTCCGGCGCGGGCGCATAGGCTTTGCCCGGGACGGTCAAGAGGCGGACGACCTCGCTGTCCGGCAAGGTGCCGACATACCCCGCGCGATGCAGGACGCCGAAGAACGACTTGAGCAGTCCCTTGAGGCGGGCCTCGTCGAGCGCGCGCAGCTGCGCGTCCGACAGCTCGGCCAACACCGTGCTCTCGGCCCCCCGCTCGGCCCACTCTCCCAGCGCGTAGCCGATGTAGTTCGGGTTGACCTTGTTGTCCTTGTGCGCGCCGATGCCGACCTCGATCATCTTCTTCAGGGTGTCGGTGGCGACGTTGGGGGCCTCGAAGCGCAGGCGCATCAGGCGCACCGATTCCTCGAGGTTCTTCTCCAGTCCCGAGAGATGGACCGACGACTCCTGCTCGTCGCAGCCGGTCCGCATCGTCGTGCCGAGGGCGTAGAGTCTCTTCTTGAAGGCGTCCGCAGTCATGTCCCCGCCGCCCGACAGGTTGAGCAGGTCCAGCGCCTCGCACAGCTCGCGCTCGTGGCGGAAGCCGCGCTCGAAGCCGAGGGTGAGCGTGAAGAGGTCATTAAAGGGGTTCTTGGCGGCCACGAGCTCGCCCCAGGGCGTCTTCACGGTCCGGTAGTCCTGGCCCTCCGCGAGCCAGCGCGGCTCGATGGGCTTGGCGGGCAGCGACACCAGCTCGCGGAAGAACTTGGATTCCCGGCCGGGCGCCAGCTCGACCTTCGTGAACCCGGGCTTCTGGATGGACGGGATCTCCGGCTTGCCGCGGCGGCGGTAGGCCACGACTTTGCCCTCGCCGAGGTAGCGCCGCGCGACGCGGAGGACGTCGTCTTTGGTCAGCTTCTTGACCCGCTCGATCCAATCGGCGGCGTGGGCCCACTCCTCATAGTGGACATAGGACTCGGCCATCTCCGAGACCCGGGCGTTGTTCGACTCGAGCTTCTCCTTCTCGCGGATTTCATAATTGGTGACGATGGCCTTCAGGTCCTCGTCCGAGAAGTCCCCCGCCTTCAGCTTGGCCACGGTCTCCATGAGCAGCGCCTCGGCCTGCTCGAGCGTCTGGCTGTCCTTCGGCACGGCCCATAACTGCCAGACGCCCGCTTCGTTGAGGAACTCCGGCCCGGACCCCGCCTTCTTGACCTTCTGCGCCTGGTTGAGCGTGAGGTTCACGATCCCGGACTCGGAGTTGTCCATCACCATGTCCATGAGGGTCAGGGCGTCGCGGTCGGGGTCGCCGTAGGGCGGCAGGGGCCAGGCGATGACGACCTGCTCCTCGGACTCGTATTTCACCTCGACGCGCAAGGGGACCGTCGGCTTCGGCACCGCGAACTCCTCGGCGGGAGCGACGACCTTGGGCCGCCAGGTCCCGAAATAGCGCTCGAGCACCTTGAGCATCTCGCCGCGGTCGAAATCCCCGGCGAGGGCGATGGCCATATTGTTGGGGACGTAGTAGTTGCGCTGGAAAGCGTACAGTCTCGCCAACGAGGGATTCTTCAGGTGCTCGATGGAGCCCAAGGTGGTGCGGCCGTATGGATGGTCCTGGTACAGCGTCTTGTCGAGAGCCTCGCCGAGAATGCGTCCGGGGTTGTCGGAAGAGCGGTTCTTCTCCTCATACACCGTCTCGATCTCGGTCTGGAAGAGGCGGAAGACGGGCTCGTTGAAGCGGTCGCTCTCGAGCTTCGCCCACGCCTCGACGCGGTTCTTGGGCAGATCGTTGACGTACACCGTCATCTCGTTCGACGTGAAGGCGTTCACGCCGCGGAATCCCAGCGTCTTATAGGCCTTGTCGAGCTCGTTGGGCACCGCGTATCTGCCCGCTTCGATGTTCTCCTTGTCGATGAGGCCGTAGATCTCTTGGCGCTTGACCGTGTCGGTGGTCGTGAAATGCTGCTCGTAGAGAGACTGGATCGTCTCGAGGCGCGGCTTCTCCTTATCGTAATTGAGGGTCCCGAGGTGCGTGCTCCCCTTGAAGAACATGTGCTCGAGGTAATGGGCCATCCCGGTGAGGCTCGAGGGGTCCTGCCGGCTGCCGGCCCGCACGGCGATCCACGCCGCGATGCGCGGGACCTCGTGGTTGGGCGAGAGGTAGACCGTGAGGCCGTTGGCGAGGTGGTGGACGGTGACCTGCATCCCGTCGCCGGGCAGCGGCGAGGCGATGGCCTGCGGCAGGCGGGAGGAGGCCTCCCAGCCGGCCGGGCCGGGGGTCCCGGCCGCCGGGGCCGCGGAGTAGGCGAGCGGCGCGGCGCACAGCGCCAGGATTGCGACGAAAGAGAGTTTGGTCTTCATGTCCGCAAGCCTATCAAATGCAGGCCGCTCTTTCGCCCCTGCACGGGTGGACTAGATTAAATGGACGAGCCGAACACCTGACGTCGTTGTAGAATTCGCGGGTTACTCCCTGGGGGGAGCCTATCCGCATACAACACGGAGGTGTCCGGCTCTATGAGCCATTCTACCACAGTCGTCGGACTCGACGTCCACAAGGATTCGATCAGCGCGGCGGTGCTGCAGCCAGAGGCTCGCGGCATCGCTTTGAGAACAAAATTCGCCAATGAGCCGGGAGAGGTCAGACGTTTCGTCGCACGCCTAGCCCGCTTCGCTCCGCTCGAATTCGTCTATGAGGCTGGCCCGTGCGGTTATCAACTTCACCGGGAGATGACGGCACTGGGAGAGCACTGCACGGTGATCGCGCCGTCAATGACGCCGAAGAAGCCCGGCGATCGGGTCAAGACGGACAGTCGCGACGCGGAGAAGCTGGCGCAGTTGCACCGGGCGGGGCAACTGACACCGGTGCGGGTGCCGACGCGCGAGGAGGAGGCGGCGCGGGACCTGACGCGAGTGCGGGAGGACGCGTTGGTGGATCGTCTGCGTGCGCGTCATCGGCTGTCGAAGTTCTTGCTGCGGCAGGGCTTGGTCTGGCGTGAAACGAAGGCTTGGAGCATCAAGCGCCAAGTCTGGATCAGGCAGCAACGCTTCGACTTGGAGTCGTTGCAGCGGAGCTTCGAGAGCTACCTGAGGGCAGTCGGAGAAGCGGAGGCAAGGTTGTCTGATTTGGGGCGGGAGGTTCTGGAGCTTGCCGAGCAGCCGGCTTGGAAAGATATCGTCAGCCGGTTGCGATGTTTAAAGGGCATCGATACATTGAGCGCGCTGACCTTGGCCGTGGAGGTCCAGGATTTTCGGCGCTTTCCAAAAGTCCGGCAGTTCATGGGCTTTACGGGTTTGGTCAGCCGCGAGAA
>JAPLKK010000223.1 GCA_026388115.1 Elusimicrobiota bacterium
ACCCTCGAGGCGTAGCACAGCCTGCTCCTGGCGAGAGGCCGGACTGGCCTGCCGCCGTTCCCCATCGATATCGTCAGGCCCGCTCCGCTCGAGAAGGGTCACGACACGGCACGAGCCGAACTGGGCTTCGGGGCGAACCGCGGCTCCTCCTTTGAGGAGGTCTCCTGGCGGGGCGCCCTTCACGATCTGCCGGCCTCGGACGAAGGCTATGTGCCGGACAGCCAGCTCGAGATGGTCAGCGTCCGCCTGCGCTTCGACAACAAGGATCGGGAGCCGTACATCGAGCGCCTCGACCTGGTGGATATCGTCTCGCTGTCGCCTTGGGACCCCTGGGTGCGCCAACCTTCCTGGAAACTCTCAACCGGCGTGGACCAAGCCAAGGAGCTGGGCTGCCGCGGCGCGAACTGCATGTATTACAACCTGAACGGCGGGATCGGACTGTCGGCGTTGAGCCATTTCGGCCGCCGCGAGCTCTATTACGCGATGGCCGAGGCGGACTTCGGCGCCGCCCCCGTCTTCGACGACGGCTGGCGGGCCGGTGCCGGCGGAACAGCCGGCCTGATGGTGGACGTAGGGCCGTTTTGGCGGACGCAGGTCGAGGCGACCTATCTGGATTACACGAGCGGAGCCTCCCGCGAACGTTTGCGGCTGGTCAATGCGTTACGCCTGAGCCGGGACGCCGAACTGCGGCTCATCCTCGACCGCTGGGTCCCGGATCAGGAAGCGGGGCTTTATTTCTATCTCTACTTCTAAGCGATGAAGAGACTTCTCGTCCTCCTGATGCCGGCCGCCTTCGCGGGCTGCACCTCGCTCTACTTCCATCCAACGACACAGGTGTATGCACGCCCGGAGGAGTTCAAGCTGCGATACGAGGACGTCCGCTTCCCCTCGCGGGACGGCACGGGGCTGACCGGCATGCTCCTCTACGCCTCGACCTCCCCTGCCCGGGGGACGGTGATCCAGTTCCACGGCAACGGCGAGAACATGACCTCGCATTTCCTGAACTCCGCTTGGCTCACGGCAAAGGGCTACAACGTCTTCGCTTTCGACTACCGGGGCTACGGCTCCTCCGAGGGAACGCCGACGCAGGAAGGCTGCGTGGAGGATGGGATCGCCGCCGTCGATTATGTCATGGGGCGCAAGGATGTGGACCCCGGCCGGGTCGCGGTCTGGGGGCAGAGCCTCGGGGGGGCGATCGCCGTGGCGGCGCTGGGGATACGGCGAGGGCCGGCGCCGCAAGCCCTGATACTCGAGAGCACCTTTGACTCGTACCGGGACATGGCAGCCGACGCCTTGTCCCGGAGCTGGCTGACCTGGGCATTGCAATGGCCGCTCTCGAGGCTGTTGATCTCGGACGAATACAAACCGGCGAAGTATCTCAACCGCCTTCCGGCATCGCCCGTCCTGGTCGTCCATAGCGACGATGACGAGGTCGTGCCGTGCCGTTTCGGGGAGAGGATGTTCTCCGCCCTGCCCGAGCCGAAGGAGTTCTTGCGGGTCCGGGGGGCGCGACACTTGGAGACCTTCGGCAAGTACGGCGCGTCCTACCGGCCGCGCCTGACGCAGTTCCTGGACCGGGCGATGGCGGCCCCAAGCCAGACCCTGCCCGCAGAAAAGAAACAACCTCGCGTCCCTGGTCCGTAACGAGGCTCAAGGGCGCTCGCCCAGCCATGGGTCTTGACACCGTCACTATACGCCTGTATAATTACGCAGACGCGTAATCAAAGGGGAAGCCAATGCCCAGACCTTCTCGAAACACCGACAAGCTCCTGATCCAAGCGGGAAGGAAGCTCCTGCCTGAAACCGGGATATCCGGACTGAGCCTGCGCAGAGTCGCGGCCGAAGCCGGCGTCAATCTCGGCATGTTCTACTACAACTTCAAGACCAAGCAGAGATTCACGCAATTGGTGCTCCAAGAGGTCTATGAGGAGTTCTTCAAGGATTTCAGCGTCGGGACCGGCGGCGACGCCTCCCCCAGGGAGCGTCTGCGCAAAGCCCTCATCGCCTTGGCCCGTTTCGCGCGGGACAACCGGAAGCTGTTTTTGATGATGCTGCACGACGTCATCGAGGGCGAAGTGGAGGCTGTGCGCTTTGCGCAGGAGAACCTTCCGCGGCACCTGTCCATCATCGCCGGCTTGATACGTGATTGCCAGAAACAAGGGCTGATGAAGAAGATGCCGTTGCCGTCCGCCATCGCGTTTCTGGCGGGCAGCACGGCCATGCCCAATATTGCGATGGGCCTGATCGAGAGGGCATCGGCGAAAAAGCCGTTCGGCTTAGCCATCAGGCAGGTCGAGCCCTTGCTGATCTCCGACGCGGCGATCGCCAAGAGGGTGGACCTGGCCCTGGGAGCGTTGGCCAAGGAGGGCGCATGAGACCATTCCCGTTTTCCCTCATCGTTTGCATGCTCGGCAGTCTTGCCGCCGCTGAGACTCCGCGCCTGAAGCTGGAGCTGCCTGACGTCGAGAAAGCCGCGGAGGATAATTCTCCGACGCTGCGGGCCGCCCAATCCGATTGGCTGGCAGCCCGGGGGCGGGGGGATAGCCGCCGCAGCGATCTCTGGCCGCGGCTCACGCTGGACGGCAACTACAAGTATCTAAGCGACATCCCTTCGTTGTCCTTGGCGCCCGGGCGCAGCCAGAGTTTCGGCGACCACAACAATTACTCGATCGGTCCGACTCTCAGCTGGACGCTCTGGGACCAGGGCGCCTTGCGGGACGCTTGGCGATCGGCCGACTCGGCTGCCGAAGCCAAGTCGGAGGAGTATCGGGCTGCCCGCAGGCAGATTCGGCTGAGCACCCGCTTGGCCTATTTCCAAGCGCAGCTCGCCTCCGAGCAGGCGCGCCTGCTCGGCGATTCATTGAGACTCGCCGAGTCCCAATACCAGGATATCGAGAGGCGGCGGCAGGCCGGGACCTCCAGCCGCACGGACGCCCTCTCAGCCCATCAAGAAGTCCTCGAGCGCAAGCGCCTGTTCCGGCAAGCACGCGCCGACTTGGCGGTCGCCTTGCGGGAGCTTTTTGCCCTGACAGGGCGGGACCCCGGGTGCGACTTGTCCCTGCCTCTTGATGCGGCCATGCCCCCGCCTATGCCTGCAGGCGTCGAGCCCGCATCCGTGCTTGTCGCGCTTGATTCCCCGGCCGATCTGCAGCGAGGCCTGTCCGCAGCCGAGGCATCGCCCCCGGATGAATCCCATCCGGCCGTGCAGGCCTTCGGCAGTATCGCCGAGTCTTCAAGGCGCGCGGCCCGGAGCGCCCGCGCCGGACTCTGGCCGAAGGTGCTCTTCTCGGCGCGGACCAGCCTGGATCATCCCAATGGACCGGTGCTCGAGTCCTTCAACCAGAACACGGTCGGCGTCATGGCCAGCCTTCCGCTCTTCGAAGCGGGCCGTACCAGCCGAGACGCAGCTCAACTGGACAGCCAGGCCCGGGCCGGGGACTGGCGCAAAGAGGCGGTGAAACAAGACCTGATGCGCGATTGGCTCAAAGCCAAGGACCAATTACTGGGCCTCAGGTCGCAGAAAGAGATCGTTGAGCAAGCAGTCGCGGAATCCAAGGAGCTCGCGAGGCTCATCTACGACTCCTATAAGGGAGGTCAGTCTACATTCATCGAGGTTGAGGCAGCCAATCTCAGGGAATTGGAAACGCGGACGCAATCCGCGAAGACAGATTCCCATATCCTGATGCAATTGGCCGTTCTGGAAAGCCTGTCTGAAAGGGAGTGAGTCATGAACCCCAAGAAAGTGATCCTGATCCTGATCGCCGTCGCTCTGATCGCGCTGCTCGCCTGGAAACTGCTCAAGCGCGGCGAATTCCTCTATGCCGACACCATCGAGGCTACCGAAGTCGACATATCCCCTCGCGTCAGTTCGGTCATCGCGTCCTTCGACGCGAAAGAGGGGCAATCGGTGCATGCGGGCGACCCGCTGGTGCGGCTGTCCTGCGAAGACATAAAGCTGGGAGCGGACATCGCGGAGCGTGACTTCAAGCGCGCGCAGCGGCTCAGGGAGGGCTCCATGACGGAGGAAGCCTACGACCGCCTCAAGAACAAGCGTGACGACGCGGCGCTCAAGCTCGACTGGTGCGCGATCAAGGCTCCGATGGACTCTACGGTCCTGTCCACGTACCACGAAGCCAACGAGCTCGTCAGCCCCGGCGCCAAGCTGTTGACCCTGGCCGACCTGCGGGAGGTCTGGGCCATCGTGTATGTCCCGGGAACGCTCTTGGCCAAGCTGTCCTTGGACATGCCGGTCGAGGCGATACTCCCGGAGATGAAGGGCCGCGTCTTCACGGGCCGCATCAGCCACATCAACGACGAGGCCGAGTTCACCCCCAAGAACGTGCAGACGCGGGAAGAACGCACGCGGCTGGTCTTCGGCGTCAAGGTCAAGTTCCCCAATCCGGACGGCGTCCTGAAGCCCGGCATGACCGTCGAGGCGCGCCTGCCCAAGGCCTGAGCCGAGGGGACTGCCATGACACTGCTCGGCATGGAAGCCCGCGGCCTGCGCAAGCGCCTGGGACCCAACCAGGCGCTGGCCGGCGTGTCCTTGGACTTCTCCGCGGGGCTCCTGCACGGGATCATCGGGCCGGCCGGCGCCGGCAAGACCACGCTCTTGCGCACCCTCGTCGGGCTTCTGCGGCCCGACCAAGGCGAGATCCTCTACACGCAAGAGGGCCGGCCGGCCGACTTCGCCGCGGTCCGGCCGTTCTTGGCCTATATGCCGCAGCAACAGAGCCTCTATCCGGATCTGTCCGTCGCGGAGCACATGGAGTTCTTCCGGGACCTTTACCGCCTTCCCGCCGCGGTCTACCGGCCGCGAGCCGAAGAGCTCCTGCGCATCACGCGACTCGAGAAGTTCGGCGACCGACGCGCCGGACAGCTTTCGGGCGGCATGTACAAGAAGCTGGGGCTCATGTGCGCGCTCCTGCAATCCCCGGCTGCCGTGCTCTTGGACGAGCCCACCAACGGCGTCGACCCCATCAGCCGCCGCGAGTTCTGGGACCTGCTCTACCGCTTGTCGGATCAGAAGATACTGGTGATCATCGCCACCGCCTACATGGACGAGGCGGAGCGCTGCTCCCGCGTGCATCTGCTCGACTCCGGAGAGGTGCTGGCCAGCGGCGAGCCCCGCGCGGTCCTCCAAGGATCCAAGGCGGTCCGTTTCGAGGAGATATTCCTCAGGCGCGCGGAAGGGACCCGTGCCTGAGGCGGCCTGGGCCATCGAGACGCGGGATCTCGT
>JAPLKK010000274.1 GCA_026388115.1 Elusimicrobiota bacterium
CTCCGAGCCCGTTCCATTTTCCGGCGTGGAAATCCCGCTCCTTGACGTTGCGGTGCAGCATCAGCACGTCGTCGCCGAAGCGCGGATAGACGAGCACCGCCGGGATCGCCTTGCGCTGGCCCGTCTCGTAGGCGTTCGCCATCAGGGCCTCCAAGCCGCGCCCTGCCCGCGAGGCGCGCACGCGCGCAGGAACCGGCCCGTCACGACCGCGGCGGCCAAGACGACGATGAGAGCGGCAAGGAAAGTCGATCGGCGTTGGCTCACGGGCGCAATCTTACCAAGTTCGAGCGCCTCTCACGCGGCGGCGGCGCGCCGGCGCGCGAGGGCCCCTGGCGGCATAATTTTACATTGATTTCTTTACATTCTTCAGTTAACGTTAAGGGGATGCCCCTTCTGCTGGCCGTATTTCTCGCCTTTCCCGCCTTTGCCGACGACACGCAAGTCCAGGCGATGGCCGCGCAGGGCCAAGTCAGCCAGGGTCCATCGGCCGGGCTTTCCGCCGCCCAGGGCCGCGTGCCCGCGGGTCGCCCCGGCACCGCCGAGAAGATAGGCGACGGCGCCCGCGCTCGCGGCAACTCGACTGCGGCGGTCTTCGCCTACGCGGATGCCCTGCGCTTGGCCGCGCCCAACTCCGAGGAGGACTGGCGCGTCCGCACGAAGATCCTGGACGTCGCGCACACGATGGGCACGCCGCCCTCCGTCCCGGACCAAGCCCGCAGGGACCTGCTCGCGGGCATGGGGCTCGAGCAGGCTGCGAAGGACCCCTCCGACTACGCGCAGGCCGCCGCCGAGCTCGAGAAAGCCGTGACCGTCGCCCCCTGGTGGCTCGCCGCCTATTATCAACTTGGCGTCGCCTACGAGAAGGCCGGCAAGTACGGCCTCGCCAAGCGCGCGCTCAATCTCTACCTTCACGGCGCCCCTGAACCTGCCCAGGCGAAGAAGGCGCGCGACAGGCTCTACTCGCTGGAGCTGCGCAGCGAGGGCTTCGCCAAGAAAGGCCCGGCCGGCAAGGCGAAGCTCCAATGGATCACCATCCCGGGCGGCAGCTTCCTGATGGGCTCCGGCAATGCCGACGAGTTCCCCCAGCATAAAGTCGAGATCACCTCGTTCCAGCTGTCGCGGACCTTGGTGACGAACCGGCAATACCGGCTGTGCGTGCAGGCCGGCGCCTGCACGGCGGCCGCCGAGTTCGGCGAGGCGTTCAGTGGCGACGATCAGCCTATCGTCGGCGTCGATTGGAACCAGGCGAAGGCCTTCGCCGAATGGGCGGGGGGTCGGTTGCCCAGCGAGGCCGAATACGAGTACGCGGCGCGCAGCGCCGGCGAGGACTGGAAATACCCCTGGGGCAACGACGACGCGAACTGCTCTCTGGCCGTCGTGGACGGCTGCCGCGGCGCCGCCGCGCCCGTCTGCTCCAAGCCTAGCGGCAACAGCAAGCAGGGCCTGTGCGATCTGGCGGGCAACGTGTGGGAGTGGACGCAGGACTCGTATCACGGCTCTTACAACGGCGCGCCCGACGACGGCAGCGCCTGGGAGAACCCGCCGGGCTCGGCCCGCGTGGTGCGCGGCGGCTCCTGGGACCTGCCCGGCTCCGTCAGCCGCGCGGCCAGCCGCGGCTACAACGACCCGCCCGTGCGCAAGCCTTTCCTCGGATTCCGCGTCGCACGATCGACGCGCCCCATCACGCGCAAGCCTTGACTTGAAGCCGGACCTCTGTTGCTATGGTAGGCCCAGGTTTTGTCTCTGATATAAGGAGAGCGTCGAGACCCGCGGCTATCCGCCGCCCTCAGGATCGAGGGCACCCGCGCGGTGATCGTCGGCTCCGCCGGCCTCATCGTCGAGGGCGCGCTTCAGAAGCAGGAAGGCACGCTGTCCATCAAGGCCAAGCGTCTGTGGCCGCTGCCGCTGCCGGGCGAAGTCCCCAGCCACGACTTCCGCTAGACCGCCCGCTCTTACAGTTGGCCCCACGCCGGCATGGACCAGCCGAGGCTCTTGAGGGAGCGCTCCTGTATGCCGGCGTTGTGGATGGTGGAGATGACGATCGGCGAGCCGTCCGCGGCCGTCTGCCCGGTGGCGACCGCCACGTGGCCGCAGGGCGGCGAGAAGTTCGGCCAGAACACGGGCGCGCCCGCCGGCATATCGGAGCCGGTGCTGATGCGGCCGGCGTCGCGCATCGCCTCGTAGGCGAGCCGCGCGCTTCCCTTCGCCATCGGAGCGTCGACATGGCCCATGGCCGCCCGCAGAGTGGTGTCCACGAAACCGAGGCACCAGCCGGTCCAGTTGTGGCTGCCGGTGCCCGGATTATACGGCGGGTCGACTACCTCGGGGTGGTCATCGGCGCGCGACACGAGCTGATAGATCGCGGGAAGAGGGACGAGCCTTTTTCGAGCGCCGGTCGCCGCTCCCGCGGTCCCGGAGGAGCCCGATCTTCCCGCGGAGCGGCCGCCGTAGCTCCCGTTGGAGCCGACTGCCTCCGGCGCGCTCGGGGCGACGCCGGCATTGGAAGTGACGATCGCGAAGCCCTGGCCCGCATCCTGGCCGATCATGGCCGGCGCGCCGTACTCTTGCGCCAGCGCGGACGTCCCTAGCGTCGCGGAGACCAGCAGGATGAAGAGCGGCCCTTTCATGACACCAATAGGATGCGCGCAATCGCGCTAGGCCGCAAAGAAGATTATCTTCAGCAATAAAGCATTGCAAATTAAGGATAATCTTTAAAAACGCGGCGGTGTTGAAGCCGGCTTGAAGGCCAGGTTCGCCTGTTTCCGGCCGGCCTAGATATCGTCAGCCGGTTGCGATGTTTAAAGGGCATCGATACATTGAGCGCGCTGACCTTGGCCGTGGAGGTCCAGGATTTTCGGCGCTTTCCAAAAGTCCGGCAGTTCATGGGCTTTACGGGTTTGGTCAGCCGCGAGAA
>JAPLKK010000241.1 GCA_026388115.1 Elusimicrobiota bacterium
CCTGCCCGGCGACCTGATCTTCTTCGCCATGGCGCACCCCGGCACCGACAAGGTCGACCATGTCGGCGTATACCTCGGCAAAGGCTGGTTCGCCCACGCCTCGGTGTCCAACGGCGTCCACATCGAGCAGATCTCCAAGCCGTACTACATGGCGCGCCTCGTCGGCATCCGAAAGTTCGAAGGGTTCTGAAGCAGGAGAAATCCGGCGCGGAACGGATCCGCGCGGGGGTCGTTTTATGAGAATGGTTCCGGCAGCCGCTTCCGTCGTCGTCGCCTGCCTCCTGGCGGCGCTCCCAGCCAACGCGGGCACATTGGCCAAGGTAGGCGAAAGGGTGGAGAAGTGGGGCGAGAAAAAAGCCGCTTCTCTTCAACAAAACGGCCATGACAAGGCCGCCGGCGCCATGGCCAGCTTGACGCGCGAAGTCGGCGCCGCCCTCTCTGCCGTCGATAAGAAGGTTTCGGGAGGCGCCGCTGTTCCCAAAGGAGAGGTAAGGGAGCTCAAGAACGACTTGAGAGAACTCGCGCAGGACAAGAAAGACGTCAAGGCTGACATCGCGAACGGCGATATAGCGGCGGCCAGGGACGATCGCCGCGAGCTCAAGGATGACCGGGACAAGCTCAAGAGCGACCTCGATTCCATCCTCAGCGCACAGCCCGCCGGCGGGACCGGCGACCAGACCGGCCAGTCCTCCGGCGCCCAGGCCAGCCCTGCCGGGCCGCCCGCGGCGATGCTCGCGCCTGAGATCCAGCAGACCCGCGACGCGACGGACCTAGCGGCCCGGCGTCCCCCGGATCTCGGGACGATGGCCGGCAGGCTCGAGCAGGCGGTGCGGCAGGAGGACACCGCGGGTTCCTTCGCTCTGCCTTCCGGCGCCCGCGTCTCGCTCCCGCAAGACCAGGGCCCCGATCCGGAAAGCCGCGCCGCGGCCTCGGCGAAGATGGCGGAAAACGCCATGGCGATGGGCGACTATGCCAAGGCCGCCCGGGACGCCCAGCGCGCGATCGACGAGAATCCGCGCAACGACGAGGCGTACCTGGCCTTGAGCCAGGCGCAGTCGCGCGCCGGCGACCTTCTCGCGGCCTTGAAGGCCGCCGAGGCCGCCACGAAGCTCGATCCTCGCAACCTGCGCTTCCTGCGCCAGCTGGCGTTGGTGTATTTCAAGACCGGCCGCTACCACGACGCGCTGGCGGTGCTGACGGCCGTGCTGCGTTCCAAGAGCGCCAACGCGAAGGACTGGGCGGAGACCGCCGCCGTGCTCTACGCGATGCACGACAGCGCCCGGGCGATCCGCGCCTTGGAGCAGGCGGCCCGCCTCGACCCGCGCCATCGGGCGGCGCTGGAGCAGGCGAGGCACGGAGGCGGTATCCGGTATCTGGAGTCTGACGACGACTTGGGCGTCGACGCCGCGCCGCCGCCGCCCCGCCGCCACGGGCCGCTGTGGCCGGCCGCTCTCGCCGGATTGGCGGCTTTGGCGGCCGGGGCGCTGGCGCTGCGGCGCTCGCGCCGCGGCGCGGCGAGCCGGAGCGCGACGGTCTCCACGGCCAAAACGTTGTCCTTCGCCGAGCGCTTCGAGACGGTACGGGTGCTGTCGCAGTCCGAGGGGGAGGAGGTCGTCGAGGCCCGCGACAAGCGGCTGGAGCGGCTCGTCGCGCTCCGCAAGCTGCGCTGCGCCGACGCGGAGCGGCGCGGGCGCGTCTCCAAGGCGGCCAAAGCCGCGGCGGCGGTGCGTCACCCGGCCCTGCTGGAGACCTACGAGATCGCCGAGGACGACTCCGGGCTCGCGATCGTGACCGAGGCCTGGAGCGGCGTGACGGCGGCGGAGCTGCTCGTCTCCGCCGAACGGCTGCCCGCGCCCCAGGCGGTCCGCATGCTCAAGGAAGCGTGCGGCGCCCTCTCCGCCGCGCATTCGAAGGGAGTGGCGCACGGCCGGCTGGGCCCGGCGGCCCTCCTCGTGACCGCCGCCGGCGAGACCAAGCTCGTCGGCTTCGCGCTCGAGACACGCGGCTCCATCGACGATGAGAAGCGGGCCGATGTCCGGGCGCTCGGGGCCTGCCTTTACGAGCTGACGACGGGGAGCCGCCACGGGCCGGACGCGCCGGCCGCCTCCTCGCGGCAGGAAGGCCTGCCCGCGGGACTCGATGCCCTCGTCGCCGACGCGGCGGGACCGTCGCCGCGGGTCGGGAGCGCCAAGGAGTTCGCCTCGCGCCTGAAGGCGCTGGAATAGGACGCCGTCGCTACGCGCGGCTCCTACTGCGGCTGGAGGCCGTCGGCCGTCGTAGCCCCGGTCTTCTGCTGATGGAGTATCTCGGGGGCGATGAGCACGTCGATGTCCCGGCCCTGGAACCAACTCGACTTGAGATTGATCTCCAGGTTGTAGGAGCCTTCCTTTCTGAAGGTGGCGGCCGTGGCGTTGGCCGTGTCTAAGATATCGCCCCCGTTGCTGACGAGGAACTTCTCGACGGCGACGGTACTCCCGTCGGGATAGACGCCGAAGATCTTGTAATCGGCCTTGGTCGACCCGCTAGGATAGCTTGCCACGGCGGGGATGAAGCCGTTGAATTGGGCCTCCGGCAGATAACCTGGGTAGCCGGGGGAGAAGACATTATAAGGATCGGGCGAGTGGTCGATGCAGGTGTCCAAGCCGCTATTGCAGGCAGCGCCGCCGGGGACGCCGGGGAGAACGTCATCCTTGTCGGAAGGATCCATCTGGAACTGATCCAAAAGGGCGAGGGTCCCCACATTGTTGACGATCTGTTGGGTCCAAGTGAACAGGTTGGGCGCCGTCTGGCCAAAATCCTGGTGGTTGTCGAACTGGACTCGCGCGCCCCCGGGGACGCCTGGCCCATAAAGAGTCTGGACGTCTTCGAAGGATTGCGGATAATAGCGGAAATCCGCAGCCGTTCCCGCGGCGTGGTTGAAGTAGCCGGAGAAATCGATCTGGACCGGATTGCCCAGGGTGATGAGCTCCCGCTCCGCGTCCACGGTGTTGGTCATGTAGTAATCCATGGACTTGAGCCAGTTCGAGGGCTGGGTCTTCGAGAGGAAGGTCCCGGCGATGATGGCCGGGACCTGACTCATGTCGTCGGGGATAACGCTGTTGAACGTATCGAGGATATGCCCCCAGTCGAAACGATCCGCGCGGCGGCTCAAGAACAGCATCTCGAAGGACTTGTTGTCCGGCCGCAGCAGGTATTCCTCGAGCCGAACGCGCCGGCCGAAGGCGTCGATGGCGTCCTTGCCCAGCTGGGCCTCGTTGGCCTTGAGCTCCCGGTTGCGCAGCTCCTCGAGCATCCGGCGCGTGGCGTCGCGCGCGTTCTCGCGGTTGACGACCAGCGGCCGCACCGCGTCGAGAGCCCTCTTGTCGTTCAACCCGACCTGATGGGGCATCTCCATGCCATTCTGGCCGATGGTGACGGTCTCCTCAGATGTCACCACAGCTTGATGGCCCCTCTGATCCTTCACCTCGAGCACGCCCTCGGCCATGTTGACCTCGGTGCTCTTGGCGTCCACGCCCATCCCGAAGACCGTGCCGCGCACGGCCACGACCGCCGTGGGGGTGCGGATGGCGACGCGGCTGCTGAAGAAGCCCGCGAAGGCCGCGCGCAGCTTGCCGAGGCTGAGGCTGAGCATCGTCTCCTTGCGGTCCGTGTTCTCCACCTTGAACTGGCTGCGGAACCCGAGCGCTATCCTGGAGCCGTCCGGGAAGCTTATCAGAGCGCTCCCGCTGGTCCCGGTGAGCACCTCCTGACCGGCGACCATCTCCACGGAGCCCGTCACCGGGGCCCAGGGGCCGTCGCCGGTGCGCAACTCCACCGCGCCATGGGGGACGAGCATGATCGCCGCCGAGGCGCGGGCGCACAGCGCCGCGACGAGGAGCGCCGCCGGCAAGCACCGCTTCATTAGAATTTCCATTCCAGCCCCGCGTAGTAGTTATAGACGTGATAGTTGTAGGTGTAGGTCTGCTGATAATCCGTGTTCGCGCTCGCGGCCGACCACGTGCCCCGGCCCTTGAGCGCCAAGTCCCGCCAGACCGGCTGCGTCGCCTCGATGAACACGTTATGGAAGGTCTGGTTCAGCTTGTAGCTCCTGTAGCTGCCGTCGGCGTTCTGCGCGAGCCGGCCCGTGTAGAAGCGCAGCGCGGCCTCATAGCCCACCCGCGCCGTGGTCATGGTCTTGAGGAAGGTGAGGGTGACGCCAGGATCGAAGCGGGTCTCCCAATAATCGTAATAGGCGCCGATATACTTGAGGCGCGCCGGGTCGGCGTCGAAATGATTCTGGTTCGAGAAGAGGTCCGCCGCGGTCACGCCCAGGCTCAGCACGGGCCGCACGCCCCCGAGCATCTCGAGGTCGTTGAGCCGCTTGCTGGCGCCGACGCTCACGGTCTGGTAGGCGTCGGAGCGGTGGGAGCCCATGAACTTGTCCTGGGAGTTGACGACCAACTGATCCGTGAAGGAGATCAGGTCGAGGGAGTAGAAGCCCCAGAGGCTGACAAAGCCGGGCAGCTCGAACTCGCTGCGGGCGCCAAGCTGCGTGCTGAAAGTATCGAGCACTTTGGCCCCGGGGTTGGGCGCCGCCTGCTCGGTGCCGTACTGCGACGCCAGGGAGCGGAAGCGCGGGTAATGCGTGTAATAGAAATCCAGGGTGAACTGGTAGGTCCAGGGCACGCTCATGCCCAGCCGGGTCTTGCGCTCCAAAGTCAGGCCGGCCTCGTAGCGCCAGAAGTCGTAGAGCCCCTTGCCCCACGATTCGTCCTTGGTCTCGAGGAAAAGCTGGCTGTGCGCGCCCACGCGGGGCATGAGGCTGTAGCCGCCCTCGAAGCGCTTGATCCATTTGGCGCCCAGGGAGTAATCCATGCTCTGCTGGAAGAGGGTCCCGCCGCCCGCGAGCTCGTTGACCTGCTTGAAGCCCGTGTAGTTGCCCGCGGCGTCGAGGTAGAAGCCGGAGTCGGTGCCCAGGCTGCGCAGGAGCTGGAGGTCGCCGTTGAAGTAGCCGTTGACCGAGCCCGCCCCGCCGTTGAAGAAGTACTGCCCCGCCATCGCGTCCACGCTGCCCTGCACCTTCCAGGCCGGACCCTGCTGGGCCAAGGCCGGCGCCGCCGCGAGGAAAGCGGCCGCCGTCAGCGCGCTCGCCGATCCCGAAAAACGCATCAGAAGCGCCATCCGACCGTGATGCGGTGCGTGTCGCCGAGGTCGCCGAAGGGAACGAAGGCGTAGTCCAGCCCGAGCTGGCCGAGCTTGACGCCGAAGCCCGCGGCGAAGCCGTACATCGCGCCCGCCTTGTCCGCGGCGTGGCCGAGCTGGTAGCCGGCGCGCAAGGCCAGGGCCTTATCGGCCCAGAACTCGGCGCCCAGGTCCCAGTAGGCCCGCTTGTCGACGGCCCGCCAGTCGACGTCCGACGCCAGGACGAGGCGCTCGCTGAACATCCGGTAGGCGCCGCCGCCCTTGAAGGTCAGCGGCAACGAATCCGGGCCGAGCTTGGTGCCCAGGTTCTGCATGCTAACGCCCGCGGTGAGGTGCTCGATCGGGGTCTTGACCAAGGCGCCCAGGTCGAGGGCCATGGCGCTCCCCTTGAAGGCGTCGAGGTCTTCGCGGATGTACTTGAGGTTCATGCCCAACGAGAGCGCGTCCGTCACGGGCCTGCCGTAGGCGACGTCCAGCACGAAGTTCTGGTTCGCGAAGGTCGAATCCGGATCCTCGGTGTCCTGGTCCCGGCGGGCGATATTGGAGACCATGAGGTAATTGAGCCCGACCGCCGCCGTGCCGGCGTCGCCCACGGGCGAGGCATAGGCGAAGAAGCCCTGGTTCTCATCCTTGAACAGCGAGTTGTAGCTGGCGGTGAGGCTCTTGGACTTCACCTCGCCCAGCGCCCCCGGGTTCCAGTTGACCGCGTTGGCGTCGTCCGGCAAGGCCGAGAAGGCCCCGGCCATGGCCAGTGGCCTGGCCCCCACTCCGACCTGGAGAAACTGGGCGCCGGTGGTGCCCACGCCGGACCGTCACTTTATCACCGTCATCTTGAACGTGCCGTCCCCGGCTTTGACCCCGGGCAGGTGGAGGATGCCGTAGTAGACGCCGTTGGCGACGTCGGCGCCGTTCTTGTTCTTGCCGTCCCAGCCCGAGTAGTAGTAGTTGCCGCCCGTGATATTGTCGCCGAGGTCGATCTCCCGCACCATCTGCCCGGCCAGGTTGTAGATGCGGATCGTCCCATGGCCGCCGACCACGCCGGGGGGAACCTCGATCTTGATGATGGTGCCGTTGGTCGTGACCGCCGTGCCGGCGGAGGCGCCGGTGCGGATGTTGCGCGTCTTGGCGTCAAGGCTGAATGGATTCGGGAAGTTGTAGAGCTTGATGGAGCCTCCCGTGTATCCGGCGGAAACCACGGAAGGCTTGAGGACGCCGAAGACTCCCACGTCGTCGGGGCGCAGCCCCGCGGGCCGCAGAACCGCGCTTGGGGCCAAGCCATGGGCGGTCGCCTGCGCCTTCAAGTGCGCCGGGGCCCTCAGGACGCTGGCCAGGGACTTGAGCTTCTTGATCGTGATCGTGCTCTTGACCGGGTCGATGGTTTGGGCGAAGCCCTTGTCCATCAGGTTCTCGAACTTACCGGTCTGGGGGTCCTGGTGGTAGACGGCGAGGTCGCTCGGATTGCTGGTCGTTTTGTCGTAGGCCAAGGTGATGTCTATGCCCCGGTCCGTTCCGTAGTTGGCGCTCGCGAGCTGTATCTGGTAGACGGGGCTGGCGAAAGCCGCGTTGTTGCCCACCGTCGCGGCTTGGGTGGAGGCCGCGGCCGCGACCGCGCTGAAGGATAAGGTCGGGACCGCCGCCGATGAGATCGGGATCAATGAGCCCGCCGGGATCGTGACAGCCGAGCCGTTGGTGCCGGTGTAGTCGAGGAGGGCGTCGTTGGCGCTATGCCCGCGGTCGTCCTTGGTGTCGTCGCCCAGGATGGCGTCGTCGATGGATAGCTCGGCGCCCGCCGAGCGGCTGACGCCGAACGTGATCTCCTTGGTCACGAGCTTGGTGCGGTCCAGGATGGAGTAGGCCTGCAGGTGCAGGACGTAGTCCTTCGTCTGGTCCAGCACGCCCAGCGGGATCTGCAGCAGGACCTGGTTGTTGGGCAGGTTCTGGAAGTTGTTCGTGACGTCGGTGCCGGTGTACACGGCGTAGTTGTACGGCGCCGCGCCGTAGTAGACCTTGGCGCTGCTGCTGTCGAAGTCGCTGGGATTGAGGATCGTGAAGTCGTAGGTCCCCAGACAAGTCCCCGAGGCGCAAATGCCGTTGGGCAAGCCGTACACCTCGACGTCGAGCGGCTTGGGCGTGGGGGTGAAGTCCATGCCGCCGACGGTCCCGACGATCGTCATCGTGGTGGCGTTCATGATCATCTTGCTCGGCGCCTTCACGTACACCCGATAGACTCGTCCGGACTGCAGGCCGTCGAGCTGATAGACGCCGATCGAGCTTGTGTAGGTCTTGTAGAGGGCCAGGTCGCCTTGGTAGGTGGTGCCCTCCTCGAGGCGCGCCAGGATCAGCGCGTCCGACTGCAGCTTGACGTAGGGGATCTTCTGCGCGTACACCGTGCCCGCGATGTGGGCGTCGGCGGCGGGCAAGACCAGCCTGACCGAGACCGTGTTGCCCTTCGAGATCGCCTGGCTCTGGGCCTGGAGCGCGTAGCCCTGGGCCGAGGCCGCCAGCGTGTAGTTCCCATCCGCAAGGCCCACGGCTGAGAACGTGCCGCTGCTCGCGTCGGTGGTGAAGGTCTTCTGCTTGCTGCCCGGGGCCGCGACGGTCACCGTGGCATTGGGGATGGGATTGTGCGCCGCCGTCGCATCCACCACCAGCCCGTTGATGGTCCCGCCCAAGCCCACGACCGCGTCGAGGTCTATGGTGCCGAGGGCGTTCGTGCTGCCGTCGGCGCCCATGGTGACGGAGAACTGGTACGGCGGATAGTTCGGCGTCGTGAGTACGGCCGTGTAGCTCTTGTAGGCTTCCAGCCCCCGGATATCGAAGCCCCAGGAGTTGGCCCCGCCGCAAGGAGAACTGGCGCCGAAGAAGAGGCTCTGGAACTCGCTCCAGTCCCCGTTGGCGATGGCCATGTTCAGGGCGGCGTCGACCGTCGGGGTTCCCCCACCGTAAGGCGTGGTATTGTTGAAACAGGCCGGATTCGGGATGACGCTGCCCACGGCCTTGAAGGCGTTATTCGAGTCGTAAAGGGCCAACAGGGGGATGTATTTCAGGAAGTTGTCGAAATTCCCACCCAGCGACAAAAACTCGCTTTTAAGGAAAATGGAATTACCGGCGACATTGCCCGTGAGCCTCGCTCCGGCATGCCCGCTCATATCGGCCATCGTCGGCGCGAAGTCGACCGCCCTGGTCGTAAGCGTGCTCGAGCCCCAGAAATAGCTGGAGTTGGCGTGGCCGTCGTCCACCACCACGTTCCTCGTCGAGCTGAGGACAGTGAAATAAGGGCGGATGCCGCTGGTCGGATCCATGCCTCCCTTGCGCGTGAGATACATGTCGAAGTTGGACGGCGACGGGAGCTGGTTGACGCAGAAGGCCGGGCCGACGAGGTTGCTGTTGCTGCAGATGCGGCCGCTCAAGTTCTGGCGATTGGCCAAAGTCGTCGCGGGCAGAAAGCGGAATGCCGTGTTATCGTCCCCGCCGCCGCCCTTGAGGACGAAGCTGGAGAGCTTGTCCACGTCGAAGACGGTGCCGGCCGGAGCCGCCTTCACGACGAAGTCCTCCGGTGGACAGTCCGACTTTACGGTCCCCTCTGGTTGTGAGCAGTCGGAGACCGTCATGGGGGGCAGCTTGGGCAGCAGCGTGCTGGTGATGATCCGCACGGACACGCCCTTGACCAGGTTGATGTCCTTATAAGCATCCTGGTTCGCCGTGACCGTGACGTTCGGCATCGGGCTGGCATCGGTGTAGTTGAAGGTCCCGGTGCCGCTGGTCCAGGCCTTGACGTGCAAGGGGTACTGGTTGGGCAGAAGTCCGCCGATGAGGTAGGTGCCGTCCGGATTGATCTGGCTCCAGCCATACGAGTTGTTGCCGTCGGCGCTGATATTGGGCTGCACGTTGTTCTGGCCGGAGTTCGTCGGGGTAAAGATGCTGCCGTCCGGCTTGAGGAGCTTGCCCATCACGCGCCCGGACGGGGCGAACTTCATGTTGACGACGACGGTCCCGGTGCTCGTCAAATCGACCTGATTGTCGCCGCCGCCCTCGCGCACCTGTCCCCAGTAGCCCGAATTGACGTTCATGTAATACGTGTAGCCGCTGGAGACATGTATCTGGTAGTCGAATGTGTTCTGCGTCAACGGCCTGGCAATCGCCGCGTAGCCGCCCTGGCCGCTGCAGCTCATGGAAGTGCATTGCGGCTGGATGGTGATGTTGATGGGGTCGTTCGTGAGATCGGGGTAGGGGGGACCGGACGGGAAAGTCAGGGTGCCTTTGACGAGGCCGGTATTGGCCGTGGGCACGGTCACCGTCGCCACAAGGACGGGGACGTTGCCGGCGTCGACGCTGCCCAAGTCATAGAGGACCGTGCCGCTGGAGCTGTAGACCTTGAGATGATGGCCGCTCGACTCCAAGCTCAGCCGCCAATTCCCGCTGGGGCACAGGCAGCTGTTGCCGGGGCCGGAGCATGAAGGGTTCGAGCCGCCCCAGATATCGCCCTGAGTGCTCTCGTACTGGCTCCTGGGGTCGCTCGAGCCGCTGGGAGGGGGTTGGGTCCCCGCGTTGAAGGAAGTCCCCTGGTTCTGGGAGAACTGGGTCCAGATGTTGAGCTGGTAGTTGCCGAACGGCAGGCCGCTCAAGAGCGCATAGCCGGTCGTGGCCTGTTGGTTGAGATTGGCCAGGCCAGGGTTTGTTTGCCAATTCCCGCCGCCTGGAGTGGTGCAGACGCCGCTGGTCTCCCAAGACCGTTGGTCCGGGCCGAGGTTGACGCCGGACTGCGGGAGGGCGTTGCCGAACTGGTCGTGGACGAGGACCGCGATGTGGTTCGTGCCGCCGGACGCGTGCGGCATCTCCAGCTTCAGAGTCACGACGGTGGAGGTGCTTCCGTATGCGAAGTCGTTCGTCCCTAGGGCCGTGTTGGTCGCCACCCCCGAGCCGCTCCAATTGGTGATCGCGCTCTGGGAACCCTGGTAGCAGATGTTGGTCTGCCAGTTGCACCCGGAGTTGAGGGTCGTGTAGTAGCGGGTGTTCGGCTGGAGGCCGTAGAGCTGGAACCGGCCGTTCTGGTCCGTGTTGACCCAGCGGTTGTCAAAGCAGTTATAACAATAGGAGTCGCCGCTCCTCACGTAGGTGAAATTGATCCCGATGCCGGCAATGGGGGTGACATGATCGGACCCATCGATCAGCATGCCGTCGACGCTCAAGCCGTTGCCCGAAGCCTGCTGCGTCTGGTTCTGGACTTGGGACGGAGGCATGCCATTGGTGAAATTGAGCGTATAGCTAGGAGGCGCATTGGGCGGCGAGTTCGCGGCGTTGATATCGACGTCCACAACTCTATCGATTCCAACCCCTTTGTTCCCGTTGCCGGCCGGATCGAACGCGCCGACCTTGTAGCTGTTCAGGGGCGCGTAGGGCACGTTGAATATCTTGAGCGAGGTGGGAACGTCAGAGATGCCGTATGCCAGGCTGACATCGCTGGCCGCGCTGTTGGGGCGCACGTCTCCGAAGACCACGGCGCCGGTGGGATTCTGGAGGGTCAGGTCGATCTCGCCCAATTTCGAAACGCGCGTCGTATCCCGGTCGTCCAGAAAAATGTTCACCGTCGGCGTCGTGCTCAGCGTCACCCGGTCCGGGACCAAGGTCCCGTCCGCATTGACGTGTTTGTGCGCCGGGTCGTTCATCTGCCCGGTCAGGGTCGGGAGGAAGCCCTGCTTGGTGGCGAAGACCTCGCAGACCTTGCCGACAGCGCACCGCACCGCGCACAAGCCGTCGAGGCCCGTCGTGCATACGGAGCTTGAGGCATCCGGTCCGTTGGGGCCGAAGCTGACGACCGCGACATTGGCGCTGTCGATGGCGCTCAGGTCGCTAGCTTTGCGCACGTAGACATTGAGGTTGGGGGGTACAGCGAAACATGGGACCGCAACGCCCGCCAGGATCAAGGTCAGCAGGCCCAAGGCTCGTGTCATATTCTTCTCCAAAGTCCGGCACATACTTATAGGAATAGAGCAATAAGGTATCAAAAAGATGCATGACTTAGGGAGCGGTAGAATCCCTAACTCGGGGTTCGTTGATAATGCCCGCGCGAGAGGAGAGGCTTCATCGCCTCGGCATGCGCGCCTCCTAAGCTTTCGATATAATGCCGGACATGCCTTCCTCATCCGATTGCCCTTGCGGCAGTTCCCGGTCCTACGACGTCTGCTGCAGCCCCCACATCACTGGGCTCAGGCCCGCGCCGACCGCTGAAGCGCTCATGCGCTCGCGCTACACCGCCTATGTCAAGGCGCAGTTCCAGTACCTGCGCAAGACCCTGGCGCCTTCGGAGCAGGACGGCTTCGACGAGGAGGCCGCGCGCCGCTGGTCGACCGAGTCCGAGTGGCGAGGGCTGGCGATCGTGGAGACCGAGGGCGGCGGGGCCGGCGACGACGAGGGGACGGTAAGCTTCGTCGCGCGCTACGCGCAGAAAGGGGTGGAGCGAGAGCATCGCGAGCTCGCGGTCTTTCGCCGCGATCCAAAGACGCGCGCGTGGTACTTCGCCGAGGCCAGGGCGCCCAAGGGCGTGACCGTCGTCCGGGAAGCCGCCAAGGTGGGCCGCAACGACCCCTGCTCCTGCGGCAGCGGCAAGAAGTTCAAGAAGTGCCACGGCGCCTGACGCCGGCGTGACGGAAGACCTGGGCCCCATCGTCATCGACCCGCACGCTTTCAGGCCCCTGTGGCCCGCGCTCGCGGTCTGGCTCGCCTTGTTTCTGACGGCCGGAGACGCGAGGACGGTGGTCCCGCGCCGGTTCGTCCTCACGTTCGGAGCGCCCGCTGAGGCGCGGGTCACGGGCAAGTCCCGGGCGAGCGTGCCGGCGCTGCTGGGCCGCGAGCGCCGCTATTACATCGAATTCTCGTACGAGGCCGGCGGGGCGCGCGGGAAGGGCAGCGAGCCCGTCGACCCTTCGCGCTGGTCCTCGGTCCCGGTCGGCTCGCGCCGCGCGATCCATGTCCGAGGCGGCATGGCTTTCCTCGACGACGACCTCGGCTACTCGCGCTGGAAGCTGGGGATGTTCGGCGGAGCGTTCATCGCGCTCTGGCTATGGGCCGCCGCGCGCTACCGCTTCGGCTAGAGCCGTCCCTAGGCGCGCAGAAATCAGTTGAGGAAGGGGGGCCGGAGGTGGTAGAGTCGTAGGCGAGGGGGGAGAGTTGGAGTCTCCTCTCCCACTGGATCAGCAGGAGGGAGGGTTCCGATGGATGAGAATCAGATAGGAGCGGTAGACCACTTTTTCAGCAAGATCAGCGTGTGCATGGTGAAGCTGACCGCCCCGTTGAAGGTCGGAGACAAGATCTGCATCAAGGGGAAGGGCGCCGAGCTCGTCCACGACGTCTCCTCCATGCAGATCGACCGCGTTCCCGCGCAGGAAGCGAAAGCCGGAGACCTCGTCAGCCTGAAGGTCGCCGACAAGGTGCGCCCGGGAGACACGGTCCACAAGGTCGTCGGCTAACGCCGTTCATTCGCCGGAACTCGCTCCGCGCAAGGGCGCGGGGACAGTCTTCCCTCCCCGGGGAGCACTGCAAAATTACTTTACAAACATATTCACATTTGTCGTTTAGACTGTGACTAATGCCGGTGCGTTCACAACGCCCGCCGCCAACGCGGCCGGGTGAGGTCTTTGCGTTGAGGGTCTTGCTCACCGCGCTCTTCGCGCTGGCGAGCTTGCCCGCGCTCGCGGCCAACCCCTTCACCACCGGCCAGGCCGCCGTCGTCGTGGTGGGGCAGGCGAGCATGAGCGGCACCGCCCCCAACCAGGGAGGAGCCTCCGCCTCGGCGACCACGCTGAATGAGCCGTACTCCGCCTACTCCGACGGCACGAAGCTCTATGTCGTCGATCAATTCAACCGCCGAGTCCTGATCTACAACAGCATCCCTTCGACCTACAATACGCCCGCCGATGTCGTCGTCGGCCAGCCGAACATGTCCTCCGGCTTCGTGTTCGCCACCGCAGCGGACACGCTATCGCTACCGTACTCCGTCTTCACGGTCGGCACAAAATTGCTGATCGCTGACACCGCAGATAACCGCGTCCTGATCTACAACACCATCCCGACCTCGAACGATGTCTCGGCCGATGTGGTGGTCGGCCAGCCGGATACGACCTCGAGCGCGGTCGACCAGGGCGCCGGCACCGCGGCGAACACGCTCGACGGCCCGACTTCCGTCTATTCCGACGGCACGAAGCTCTTCGTCGCTGACGCCACCAACCACCGGGTCCTGATCTACAACACCATCCCGACCTCGAACAACGTCTCGGCCAACGTGGTCATCGGCCAGCCGGACATGACTCACGACTCTCCCAACCAGGGCGGCTCCGCCGCGGCGAACACGCTGGACCTTCCGTCCTCCGTCTACGTCTCCGGCACGAAACTCTTCATCAGCGACCTCGCCAACAACCGCGTCCTGATCTATAACACCATCCCGACCTCGAACAACGCCTCGGCCGACGTGGTGGTCGGCCAGCCGAACATGACGTCCCCCTCCCCCAACCCGGGCGGCTCCGCCGGGGCGACCACGCTGTCGCCGCCATACTCGGTCTACTACGACGGCACGAGCCTCTTCGTCACCGACTACCTGAACAACCGCGTTCTGAAGTACCTGCCCGCCGCACCGCCCATACCACCGCCCGCCACCGCGCCCGCCGTAGTCGCGGGGACGCCCCTGGGCGCCTCATCGATCACATGGACCTGGAGCGCGGTCACTGGCGCGACGAGCTACAACCTGTACTACGCGACGAACCCGACCATCCTGCTGGCCAGTTTGTCCGCGCCAACGCTGACGTTCACGGAGACCAGCCTTTCGAGCAACACGCTCTACAGCATCCAGGTCGCCGCCGTGAACGCGGGAGGGACGGGACCGCTATCGTCGGTGGCCGCCGCGACCACCCTGCCCCTCCTGCCGATCGGCAACCTTTGCCCGCCCGGCGGCTCCGTACCCTACAGCCAGGCCTCCGGGCTCGTCACGGTCACGGTCCCCGCGGGAGTGCTGCCTTCCTGCGTCACCATGACCCTGTCGTCACCCTCCTCACTGCCGTGCACCGCCCCACCCCCGAGTCGCCTGGGCGCTCTGCGGGGGACGGGGGTGACCGTGCAGATCGACCTGAGTCCGGTCGTCCAGCCCTCCGGCGAGGCGACCGTCTCCATGGTCTACCGCGACGCCGACGTGGCCGGGATGGACCAGCCCCGTCTCGTGATCGCGCGCTGCGACGCCTCGGGTGTTTGGGTGCCCCTGCAGTCGAGCCCGAACCCGCCCGGCCATGTCGTCACGGCCCAGACGAACCATTTCTCCATCTTCCAGCTCATGGGCCTGTCCCCGGCGGCCGACCTCTCCGGCGTCAACGTCTTCCCCAACCCGCTCCGACCGGCCCACGGCGACACGGCCTTCACCTTCTCTAATCTGCCGGCGCAAGCCTAGGTGCGCATCTACACCTTGCGCGGCGAGCTGGTCAACAATCTCACGACCGACGCCTCGGGCCTCGCGAGATGGAACGCCACCAACCAGAGCGGCGGCAGCGTCGCCAGCGGAGTCTACTTCGTCTTGATCAAGGGCGCTGGTGCGAAACGGACGATCGAAGTGACGGTGCAACGATGAGCGCAGGCGATCGACGGGTGAGAGGCCGCGCCGGGCTTCCCATTTTCATCGCCTGCCTCAGCCTTGCCCCGCTCGCGGCGGCCGCCTCGTTCTCAGCGGGCGCCAAGGGCTCGTCGACGGCGCAGTTCCTTCAACTGGGCGCGGGGGCCCGCGGGGAGGCGATGGGGCAGGCGTACTCCGCCGTGGCCGACGGCGCCGACGCCTTGTACTGGAACCCGGGAGCCCTGTCTCTCGTCCGGTGCTGCGAGGCGCAGTTCATGCACGCGCCCTACATCGACGCCAGCTATTACGACTCGGCGAACTACGCCCAGCGCCTGGGGTCGGGCGTCCTGGGCCTGGGCTTGCAGTACTTCTCAGCAGGTCCGCAAGAGGAGACCGACGCTGCCGGCAACCGGCTCGGCCGCTTCACGCCCAACGACCTGGCTGTGAGCGCAGGCTACGGCACCCTCGTCGAAGCAGGGCCATTGAACGGGTTGTCGGCGGGCCTCGCCGGGAAGTGGGTCCGATCCCGGCTGGCGACCACGGCCCAGACCGCCGCGGTGGACGCGGGGATATTGACGCCCGCCATGCTCGACGGGCGGTTGCGGCTGGCGTTCACGGCGACGAATCTGGGCGGGACGATGAAGTTCGACGCGACGAAAGAGAGCCTGCCTCTGGCGTACCGTTTAGGCGCGGCCTTTCAGCTCCTGCCGGACTGGACCGCGGCGGTGGACGCGCAGTTCCCGCGCAACAACAACACGTTGGTCGCCGTGGGCACCGAATACCGCTGGCGATCGGGCCCTGATTTCGGAGCGGCGCTCCGGGCCGGCTACAACACCGTCGCGGCGCGCGACGTTCCGGGCTTCACCGGCTTCTCCTTCGGCCTCGGACTCATCTTCGGCAAACTCTCCTTCGATTACGCCCTCGTTCCGCTCGGCGACCTCGGCCTCACCCACCGCCTCTCGGTCGGTGTGCGCTTCGGCTGCCCTTCGGAGCCGGCCGCGGTGGCAGTGCAGAGCCAACCGCCGCCGGAGCCGCAGGCGCCTCCGCCGCCGCCCGCGCCGATCACCGTAGGTCGCGCGTTCCAGATGCCCGTAGGCATAACGCTGTCACCCGCCTCGACGGTGCTCGGCCCGAACGCCAGCCAGGGATTCTCCGCGGCCGTGACCGGGACGCAGAACCAGGCGGTCTTCTGGTCGCTCGCGCCCGCGCTGGGCTCGATCTCGCCCGAAGGCGTCTACACGGCGCCGGCCGTCATCCCCACGAACCGGACCGTGATCGTCACGGCGACGAGCCAAGCCGATCCGACTCAGACGGCGTCGTCGCAGGTGCGGTTGAAAGCGCCCGAAAAGGTGGAGGTCCGCCTGCGCGTCAACTTCGACACGGGCAAGTCCTTCGTCAAGCCGGAGTACGACGAGGATCTCAGGCAAGTGGCCCAGTTCCTCGCCGATTATCCCTCCTCGAAAGCCGAGATCGAGGGCCACACCGACAACGTCGGCGGCAGGGCATACAACCTCAGGCTGTCCCAGCGGCGCGCCGAGGCGGTGCGTCAGGAGATCATCGACCGCTTCGGAGCCGCCGGAAGACGGCTGACCGCCGTGGGCTACGGCTTCGACCAGCCGATCGCGAGTAATTTCACGGTCGCAGGCCGGGCGCAGAACCGGCGGGTGATGGCGTCCTTCAGCGCGATAAAGGACGAATCCGATGCCGAGCCCGCCGCAGCCCCCGCTGCCGCCCCCGCTGCCGCCCCCGCTGCCGCCGCCGCGCCCGCTGCCGTCCCCGCTGCGAGGCCCTTTGCCGCCCCGCCTGTTGCCCCGCGCAAGCACGTAGTGGTCGCGGGAGACACGCTTTGGAGCCTCGCGAGAAAGTACTACGGCGACCCGCGCCTGTGGACGAAGATCAAGCAAGCCAACCCCGCGCTCGCGCTGTCGGGCCAGCTGGAGGCCGGGATGGTCCTGGTGATCCCGGAGCCGGACCAGCCTTAGCCGGCCGCATCTTCGGCCCCGCGGACCGCCAGGGCCTGCACTATTTGTAACCTTCCTTGTCGCCAACGATATATACCTGAGGGGCGCGCCAGCGCTCCCCGGAGGCCGCCATGACGAGGCTTATCCATATAACGGCCGCTCTGCTCTTCGCCGTGCCGCTGAGCGCCGACGACTCGACCCTCAATCAGAACGTGAACGTCAAGGTGTGCCCCTCCCTCCCGCTCAAGGTGACGCTTGCCGCCTCGCCCGCCTCCATCGTTCCCGGGGACACGAGCCTGCTCAGTTGGACCGCCGAGCGCCCCGCCACCTTCACGCTCAGCGAGGTGGGCCCGGTCACGGGCTCGAGCGCCATGGTCACGCCCGCGGGCCTCGGGGACCACGCCTATACCATCACGGCCGTCGACGACTGCAACAACACCGGCTCGGCCACCGTCACGGTGAACGTCCACAAGATGAGGGTCTTCCTCGAGGGCAGCCGCTACTCTTCCGGGCCGAGCGTGCTCGACTACATGCTTTCGCCCGGGATGTACTGCTACGACTGCATCGGCGGGGCGCTGCTCGGGACCACCAAGAGCTTCGCCGACAGCCACGCGAAGAACGGCACGCAGGCCGACTTCGACGCCTTCGCCGACGAGGTCAAGAGCTGGCCGCCGACCGTCGGGGCGGCGAAGGACGCCCATGTCGGAGGAAACACCTATATCGTCGACGAGAAGGGCAACGTGCTGGGCAGCATGCCCACCCTCAGCCTCTACGACACCGGCGTCCCGGGCCTCAGCTACATGGGCGATCCCTATGGCACGGGAGGCCGCAACCGCCTCTGGATCGGCGAAGCGGACTTCAGCTACAAGGGAGCGGACTACGAGGTGGTGGGATTCCTCTCGGCCTCGCCGATCATCCTGGACTTGGACGGCGACAGCCAGCCCGACGTGGACCGAGGCCAATGGCTGCCGCATCCCGGACGGTTCAACGGCTCGAAAGCCGCCTTGTTCGACATCACGGCGACGGGCTTCCCGAACATCACCGAGTGGATCGGGCCCAAGGACGGCCTCCTGGTCGCGCCGCTCAAGCCGGGCCAGACGCCCCTGGGAAGCGACCTCTTCGGCAACCCGATCGGATACGTGGACGGCTACCAGAAGCTCGGCATGCTCTACGACAAAGACAGCAACGGCTTCGTCGAGGGCAAGGAGCTCGAGGGATTCATGGTCTGGAAGGACCTCAACTCCAACGCCGTCGTCGACCCCAGCGAGCTCAAGCCCGTACAGCAGTGGGGCATCACGCGCATCGGCACCAAGCAGCAGAACCTGAAGGGGACCTCCGTCATCAACGGCGAAACGCGGGCGACGTGGGACTGGTGGCCCACCTCGATGCTCGTCTATCCCAAGCCCATCGCGAAGCTCGCAAAATAAGGCATTCAAGGCCCAGCCCGGCCTAGGGCCTATCGCCTCATGTAGGACGCGTCCGTTTTCTGGTAGTGTTACCGGGCGATGAGACCACGGACGACCGACGCCGATCCCTTCGTTGCGGCGCAGCGCCGCCTCGACGCCCGCCGGTGGCTCGAGGCGCGGACGCTGCTGACGCCGCTGGCGGAGGCGGGGGACGCGAAAGCACAGGCGGCCTTAAGCCTTCTCGATGAGCGCGGCCTGGGCGGGCCGCGCGACCTTGCGGTCTCGCTGCGATGGTGCGCGGCGGCGGCGACGCAGGGCCACCGCGAGGCCACGCGCAGGCTCGGGCTCAAATACCGCTTCGGCCACGGGACTACAGTGGACCTGGACCGGGCGGAGGAGTGGTTCCGGAAGGGGTCGGAGCAGGACGATCTCGACGCGCTTTGCGAGCTGGCCGACCTTCAGCGCACCCGCGCGGACGGCAAGC
>JAPLKK010000281.1 GCA_026388115.1 Elusimicrobiota bacterium
CGACTAAGCGTCAAAAAACTGGTGGTGGGGGCAGGATTTGAACCTGCGTAGGGCGTAGCCCGCTGGTTTTACAGACCAGTGCATTTGACCGCTCTGCCACCCCACCACTAAAAACCGCTTCTACTTGCTGCCAAATTCCGAGACGTTCGCGTCGCTGAATTCTCAAAAAAGACTGATTTCTCCAACCAGTTCAGCGCTGAGAGGAACTTCATGTTTTCCCAGAGCTTCTCGAAACTCACCCCATTTCTTCCGGGGATTATCTGTCGAGATCGAACCAGCGTAGAGGGGATTAAACCAATTTGTAGCGTTGGCTCACAAGTCGCTGCGGTGCCGCGGAGCGAGTAGGAGTTAATGCACGTTTATGCTGGGAAGGTTGATGCAGTTTCCACCGCGGTAGATGCAGTCGTCGGGAAGCGCCGACCGTGAAGGGCGCGCCGGTCTCGGAGCAGGGGCCTGCGAGGACCGGCTCGGGGAAGGAGCGGGCTGCGGATGGCGAAGCTCGGTGGCCCATAAATTCACCGTGAAGCTATCCAATCCCCTGCCTTGATATCGGGCTTGGCCCCGATTCCACTCCAGGAGCCGCTCCAGCAGGGTGCGCTCGCATGCCGAGAGTCTGGTCATATTGACGGTGAGCGCTGTGCCGCTTGGGACCCACCAATAGTCCTCGTATGTCGGCTCGCACGGGGCAAGGCAACAACTTACTGCGAGTTCCCGAAGTTTCATCGCCTGGACGTTCCGGCTCGGCTTTGACCTCGCCGTAGCCAGAGTCGCCAGTTGCGGGCGGCCGAGGCCGGCCCTTCGAAGCTCTGCCGAATTAGCAGGCGACTTGGCCACCGGCAGGGCCGCCGGGCCCGCACGGCAGGAACGCGGATCGTCGTCGCGGTCGCAAAAATATCCGGCGCGGCGGGATTCCGCGACTTCCAGCCGCATTGCTTTCTCTTCCTCCTGTCTTCGCTTTTGGGTCTCTCTCTCTCTTTTGCTTCGCGCTGCTGTTCTGCCGTCCTCTGAGATCGCTTCCCTGTCGCCTCTAACTTTGTCGGGAGGGTCTTGCCGACATGCCGGCTGACCTCGTTCCGGAGCTGGAAATTGGCATAGGCCTGTCGCAGTCTCTTCCCGCAGCGATGGGGGGACGTGGCGTCACAAGAGTTCACGACAAGGCCGCCGGCACGGAGCGCATTGGACGCGACGCTCTCGCAGGTGTCGCCTCTCAGAACCCCCCACTTCAATGACTTGGACCTTTCAGAGGCGAAAAAGCTCTTCATAGCCGGCTCGTCGAGCTCGGACATGTCGACAGCGGATTCGGGAACTCGACCGTCTTCGTATTTGATGTCCTCCGAGAGCGATTGGTGCCAAGCTCCCTCGGCTCCGGCGAGCTTTCCAATGACGCCCGTCGCGTCCTTCGGCCAGAAGCTCACGTAGGTCATGCCCGAGTCATCGCGAAGCAGCACCGAGACATGGCCGACTCTGCTTTCCCGAACGACCGCCGACCCCCAAACATAGACGATCACGATCTGCCGAGCGAAGCCGGCGGTGGCCAGCAATGGCATCACCAGCAAAGGGAGAAGGAATCGGGCCGCGGCTTTCACCGGACGGTGAAAGCCGCCGGGCCAGGTGTTGATTGACGTGCGTTGTTTAGAAGACGCGCCAGCACCAGGGAAGAAACGCCGCCCGCGGCAGCGCCAAATGCTGCGAAGAAGAGAGCGTCCACGGACACGCCGTCGAACGCGCACCAAAGCGCTGCGCTACAGAGGGCGAACGCGCTGGCGCCGATGATCGATGCGCGTCCTTGGCGGATTTGAATGCCCTTTCGCCGAAGGAGCAGGTAGGCCGGCACGGTAAGACTTAGGAATTCGAGCGCAAACCCGACGCTGAGCCAGACAGGGACCAGCGTCCAGAACAGAGCGTCCCCGGGCCCCCGCAATCGCTCGAGAACGAGTCCCAGGACAATCGTCGCCCAGCCGGCCAGTCCGCTGGCCCCGAGCGTCTTGAACGATGAATTCACACTCGGCATTGGCAAGGGCTAGCGTCGATTGTATGCGATTATCTTTCCGTCTTCAACCACGCCGGCCGGAGCGGCGATCGGCTGGCTTGCGCGCGCCGGTACGCGCGGGAAGGGGGCGTCGAGACGGGCCCTCTTCAATGGGTCAGGTCCCTATGTGTCTTGAAAAGCAGACAACTGTCTGCTAAAGTAGGCATATGGCCTCTGCCCATATCCTGGATCGGCCGCTGGACTGGGTCTTTTCCGCTCCTTGCCACGTGGCGATTCTGCGAGCGCTGATGGACAGCAAGGAGGGGATGAGCGGGCGCGCCGTCGCGCGCAGGGCGGGAATCAATCACCAAGCTTGCGCGCGCGCTCTCCGCAAGCTCGAGGACATGGGCATAACCCGGCGCCATGGATCCGGAAAGACGCAGTTGGTCCTCCTGAACTTCGAACACGCCCTGGTAGCCAGCGCGCTGCTGCCTCTGCTGCGAAAAGAGCGCGAGACGGCGGTGCGGCTCCGGGCTGAGATCGTGGAGCGATTCAGCGACCAGGCGTTGTCAGCGACCCTCTTTGGAAGCGTCGCGCGGGGGGAGGCCGGGCTCGGCAGCGATGTCGATCTATTGCTGACGGCGGAGCCTCGCACAAGAGAGGCGGTTGCGGAGGATGCCCGCCAGTTCGCATCGAGTTTCATGCGGAGATATGGATTCCGCCTGTCACCCATCGTCTTGACACCGCAGGAGGTCAAGACACGGATCAAGCGTTCTGATCCGTTGATCCTCAATGTCTGCAAGGACGGTATCGAACTGCTATCTCGCAAGCTGGAGGATGCTGCTTCATGACGCCAAGAGGACAGCGACGGGTTTCCGTTCCTAGGTCGAAGAGCGGCGATTACGCCAGAGTCGCGGATAACTGGACCATATGGCGGCGGTGGATCTGATAAAGGAGGTCGTCGAACTGGATGAGCCAGGCAAGCGGGCCGCAGGCCATCTGGCGCGGATCATCGAACAGAAGAACAGCGTGGCGTACAACGGAGATATCTTTTCGCGCCAGGATGTCGACGCGCTCTGGAAGCATCTTGAGCGCTATCGCCCGTGGGTAAACGTGATTCTGCGGCGTTAGAGTTCTGGCGGGATTCTGTCGAGATAACGTCCAACTACGACAAATTACGACAAACTACGACAAATCGCGATTTGCTGAAAGTGCTTGGAAAAGAGCCGGATTTGGCCTATTGAGGCCGGAAGGCGGTCGGGGCCAGTGATTTTACAGACCAGTGCATTTGACCGCTCTGCCACCCCACCGCTGTGACCGGCGCGAACCTTAGGCAGTCTAGCAAACTCAGCCCCGCTCGGCGAACGTGCCGAGCGGGGCGTGGCCGGCGCCGACGCGAGTACCGCTCGCCTCAGCCCGCCGAGACCGTGAAGACCCGCAGCCCCCACGGGCCCCAGGCGGCGACGGCATGGCCTCCGGGGTCGGTGACGTACACGCAGGGCCCGGCTGGAAGATCGACGCTCTTGGGCGCGCCGTCGGGCAGGCTCAAGGTCCAGACCTTGTTGCCTTTCGACTCCTTGGTCGACACGATGAGCGTCTTGCCGCCGTTGAGGAACGCCGGGGCGAAGTAGCGGCCGGAGGCCAGCACCTTGTTCCCGGAGCGCGAGTGCATCACCAGCTCCTGCTTGGAGCCGGTGCGGCGGACGTACACGAAGCTCTCGTCGTCCGGCGACCAGGCGGCGCCGAAGATGTCGTCGGCGACGTCGATCTCCTGGGCCTCGCCGGACAGCTGCGCCACGCGCAGATGCTTGGGCTTCGGCTTCGACGGGTTCGTCCATTTCCCGGCGTCCTGCGTCACGAGCAGGGCGGACCTGAGCAGGCTCTGCGGGGCGTAAGAGAGGACCTGTCCGAAGGTTTTGTCCCAGGCGGCGGTCGGCATGAGGTTCGTCGCGGTGCCGTTGTCCCAGACCCGCCCGAAGCCCGTCTCGCGGCTGACGTCCTTGCTGTCGTAGAAGAGCCCGTACACGAGGGGTCCCTGCGAGCTGCGGACGATGCTCACCGGCGGCAAGGCCCGGAACCCGGGCTTGTCCGGCAGGCTCGACAAGACGAGCTTCGCCGTGCGCGCGCCCAGATCGGCGGAGTAGAACCGCGTGCCGAGGCTGCCGACGAGGAAGGCGCTGCTTCCCGCCGCGTCCACGGTGAAGTCCACCAGCTGCGGTGAGGCCACGTCGAACTGGAAGCCGTAGGTGCCGTTCGTCTTCAGGACGTGCAGGGCAGAGTCGTGGCCCGGCCGGTGCTCGGCGATGACGACGCGCTCGGCGCCGTCGGCCAGTCGCACCGCCACGATGAACAGCGGGTTGATGCCGTAGCCGGTCAGGTCCTTGTTGGTCAAGGACGCCTCCAGCTTCAAGCCTTCGGCCTTGGCCGCCTCCCCCGCGGCTCGGGGCGGCGAACCGGCCGCCCAGGAGAACGCCAAACCGCCCGCTAGGGCAGCCACGGCCCATGCCTTCGTCCGGCGAGTGTTCAGAGTCAGATCATTCAAGCAGGCCACCAGTCTCATGTGTCGCGCTCCTTTCCATTTGATGTGAACTTGCCCTTAAGGTTCTTGTGATTTCGGATACACCGTCATGCAGGTCGGCCACCAGTCCCAGCTGGCCCGCGTCTTCCCGTTCATGACGAAGGTGCTCTTGAGGTTCTGTTGCCGGGTGCTGATCTGCGTGATGCCGAGCTCCTGCACGCTCTTGAGCTCGCCGGGATCCACGCGCCCGTTCGAGTTCAGGTCCTGCCAGACGTGCAGGCCCTGGAGCTCGGACCCGGAGATCGCGCCATCATGGTTCTTGTCGAAGCGCATGCCCAGCTTCTGATAGCCGTCCATGAACCCGATCGGATTGCCGAACAGGTTCTCGCCGCCCTTGAACGTGTCGCCGGGCTTCAGCGCCACGAGGAAGCCGTCCTTCGAGCCGACCCACTCGGAGAAGCTCGGGAAGCCGGTCGCCGTGATGTCGAACATCAGCGCGCGCGAGCGGTTGAAGCGCGCCGGGTGCGGCAGCCACTGGCCGCGGTCCACGTCCGGCGTGCCGGCGCCCTTGAGGTCGAGGATGATCGGCGAGACGGAGGCGAAGCCCACGACGTCGTAGGTCTGCCCGCCGTAGGTCAGGGTCGCGTCGCCGACGAAGACCTTGTTGTAGTCGCCGTTGCCCCAGGGGTTGCCCAAGTAGCTCAGGCCGGGCAGTCCGTTGCTGAAGAGGCTGCCGGTGGGAAGACTTCCGATCACATTGCCCTTTTCGTCGACGATGTAGGTGTTGCCCGGCACGTGCGCGGTGTGGAACGCCTCGACGCTGCGCGGCCAGCTCTTCATGTCGTTGGCGTACTCGTCAAAGCCCGCCCGCTGGGCGGCGCTCGCGTGCGAGTCCACGAAGGAGTGGACCGAGCCTCCCTCCGCCCCGCCGAAGTTCGGATCGACCGTGTACTGCATCATGTAGTCGCCGACGTCCGGAGGCGTGTAATAGCGGCTTCCCGACAGGAAGACCTTGATGACGCCGATCTTGAGCGTGATGCTCGCCGTGCCGGTGTTTCCGCAGTCATCGACCGCCGAGAGCGTGTACGTCTTGTCCCCGGTGCCGACGGGCGTGATGGTCACGTTGGAGCCCGCCACCGTGCCCACGTCGGTGAGCGTGAGGGTCGCCGGCCGGTCGGAGGTCCAGCTGAGCGTCGTCGACCGTCCGACGTCGACGACGGTCGGATTGGCGGCGAGAGTCAATTGGACCGGGGTGTTGTTGCAGACTTTCACCTTGACGTCTTGCTGGAGGGTGTTGTCCTGCGCGCGCAGGCCGACAGCAAGGCCGCACGTGAGGAGGGCGAGGATCGGGACTTTCATACGGACCTCCGTACTAAGGTTATCCTAATATATCCACGGCGCGGCTAAAAGTTACAAATGCGGCATAGGGTGACGATTTTGCCTGGAGCCCGTTGCCGTTTTTGGCGGGGGCCGGCCGCGCCGCCTGATCGGGCACGGACCTTTCCACTTGGTCGTCATGTTGACAGGCGGCAAAGCGCCTTTTACACTAGCGGCGTGACCGCATGGTGCCTTGCTCTGGGCCTGACGGCGTTCGCCGCGCCGGTTGCGGCGCCCGCGCCCCAGCCCGGCACGCCGGCCGCGCAGCCGGCGCCGAAGACGACCGCGGAGTACATCGAGGTCCTGCAGAAGATCAGGGTCGAGACGGACCCGTTCCTGCAGCAGCTCAAGGCGTTTCAGGAGCATTACCAGGAGGCCGGGGCGATCAGCCGGCTGGCGCCCTGGCGCGACGTGAAGCGCCTTGCCTCGGAGCGCGAGCCGCTGCGTCATGAGATCGACCGGCGGGTGGCGCGCTTCAGCGACCTCTTCGAGGCGTACATGGACCGCCAGCAGGCGGAGAGCACGGCCCGGGGCTACCAAGCCTTGAAGCAGTTCATCGGCGAGCGGGCGGTGCCCCAGGACGCCGTCCAGCTCATCAACGAGATCACCGCCCAGAACAATTTCAGCCGGGACGCCCGGGCCTGGCGGGATGGGGCCTGGGTGGCCATGAAAGGGGAGGATGACGCCTTCAAGCTCGCCTCCGACAATGCCGGCAAGCAGGAAGTCCTCATGATCGTGGCCGTCGTGCTGTGCCTGGTCCTGGCCGCGGTGGTGGGGCTCTGGTTCAGGACGGCGAGGGCGAAGGACAAGCTGCAGACGGACATCACGAAGCTCGCCACCGCCACCGCGACCGCCACGGCGGCCGGCGCGGTCTCTCTCGGCGTCTCGACTCAGGGCCCGGGCACCGGCTCGACGCCGGTCACGGCGGTGCTGGGCGGCAACTACCGGGTCGAGCGCGAACTCGGCCGCGGAGGCATGGGCATCGTCTATGAGGCGACGGACCTGAGCCTGCGCCGCAAGGTGGCGATCAAGCAGCTGCGCCGCGAGCTGCAGGAGCAGATGCAGGAGCTGGAGGTCCTGCTCAACGAGGCGCGCCTCGTCGCCAAGCTCAAGCATCCGAACATCGTCGAGATCCACTCGATCTTCAAGGAGAAGGGCCAGGTCTACCTGGTCTTCGAGTACGTCGCCGGGCGCGACCTGCACGAGGCCCTGGTGCAGTTCGCGCGCATCCCGTTCCCGCACGCCCGCAACCTCACGCGGCAGATCGGGACCGCTCTGGATTACGCGCATTCCGAGCGGGTGATCCACCGCGACCTGAAGCCCTCGAACATCATCGTGACGGACGCCGGCGTGGTGAAGGTGATGGACTTCGCCGTCGCGCATCAGGCCAAGGCGACGGTCGCGCGGATGACGCAGTCTCAGCCGTGGGGGACTCCGCCGTACATGGCGCCGGAGCAGGAGCTGGGGCGCGTCTCGCGGGAGTCGGACCTGTACTCGCTGGGGGTGTGTCTCTATGAGATCGTGACGGGCGTCCTTCCCTTCAGCGGGCCGAACTTCCTGGCGCAGAAGAACGGCCTCCTCTATGCGCCGGCCTCCAAACTGGAGCCGAGCCTTCCGCCCGGCTTCGACGACCTCATGCGCCGCGCGCTGGCGGCCGACCCGGCGGGCCGGTTCCACTCGGCCGCCGAGATGCTCGCGGCCCTCGACGCGCTCGGTTAGGCGGGCCGGCCGGCTCGGGGTCTTGGAGCCGCTGACGGCCGGTTCCTGCCGCTGCGTGCCGTCGCCATACAACCGCCCAAGCCAGCTTCCCACGGTAGGAGGAGTATAGCCCTCGTCCTGTCGCCGCCGCAACGCGCAAGACGGTCTA
>JAPLKK010000136.1 GCA_026388115.1 Elusimicrobiota bacterium
CGGCCGAGCCGCGGGTCGCGGCCCCCGAGCCGCGGGTCGCGGCGGCCGAGGCTGAGCATGCCTGCCTCGACTGGGAGCCGATGGTCCGCGCGATCATCGACGACCTGGGGGCGGGAGCGGAGGCTGGGACGGTCTCGGCGCGATTCCACAACACGCTGGCCGAAGCGGTCGTCGCCGTGGCGAAGCGGCAGCGGCCGTCCAAGGTCCTGCTCACCGGAGGCTGCTTCCAGAACGCGGCCCTTACGGAACGAACGGTCGCGCGTTTGCGCGAAGAGGGGTTCACGCCGTACTGGCACCAGCGGGTGCCGCCCAACGACGGCGGCATCGCGCTCGGCCAGCTCGCCGCCGCCGCTTATCTCAAGGAGGGAGCATGTGCCTCGCCATCCCCGGCCGCATCGAAGAGATAACGGACAAGGGCGAATTCGACCGCATCGGCCGGGTGAGCTTCGGCGCCACCGACTCTGGCGCCGGCGTCATCAAGCAGGTGAACTTGGCCTACGTGCCGGAGGCGAAGGTCGGCGATTACGTGATCGTCCACGTCGGCTTCGCCATCAGCCGGCTCGACGAGGAGGAGGCGGGCAAGGTGTTCGAGTATCTCAATCAGCTCGGCGACCTCGGGGAGCTGAAATGAAATACATGGACGAGTACCGCGACGCCAAGGCGTCGCGCGAGTTCGCGGCCGCCATCGGCCGGCTGGTCACCAAGCCCTGGACGCTCATGGAGATCTGCGGCGGGCAGACGCACGCCATCGTGCGTTACGGCATCGACGAGCTGTTGCCCAAGAGCCTGACGCTCGTCCACGGCCCCGGCTGCCCCGTCTGCGTCACGCCCGTCGAGCTGATCGACAAGGCCGTCGCCGTCTCGCTCAGGCCCGAGGTCATCCTCGCCAGCTTCGGCGACATGCTGCGGGTCCCCGGCAGCCGCGGCTCGCTCCTATCGGCGAAGGCGCGGGGGGCCGATGTGCGCACCGTGTACTCGCCGATGAACGCGCTCGAGCTGGCGCGGGCGAACCCCGCCCGCCAAGTGGTCTTCTTCGCGGTCGGCTTCGAGACGACGGCGCCGGCCACCGCGATGGCGGTGCACCAGGCGCGCGCCGAAGGCGTCGGCAACTTCTCGATGCTCGTTTCGCACGTGCTGGTGCCGCCCGCCATGGAGGCGCTGCTCTCCGCCCCCGCCTGCAAGGTGCAGGGCTTCCTCGCGGCCGGCCACGTCTGCACCGTCATGGGCACGACCGAGTACGATCCCATCGCCGAACGGTACCGCGTGCCGATCGTCGTCACGGGCTTCGAGCCGGTGGACATCCTGCAAGGCGTGTTCCTGTGCGTCAAGCAGCTCGAGGAGGGCCGCCACGAGGTCGAGAACCAGTACGCCCGCTCGGTGCGCCGCGGCGGCAACGAGCCGGCGATCAAATTGATCCGCGAGGTCTTCGAGGTGCGAGCGCGCAAATGGCGCGGGTTGGGGGAGATACCGGCCAGCGGACTCGGCCTCAAGGCTCCCTACGCGGAGTTCGACGCCGAGCGGCGCTTCGGCCTCGAGGCGATGAGCGCGCCCGAGGACCCGGAGTGCATCAGCGGCCTGGTGCTCCAGGGCCTCAAGAAGCCGCACGAGTGCCCGGCGTTCGGCCGGCGGTGCACGCCCGAGTCTCCGCTGGGCGCGCCGATGGTCTCGAGCGAGGGGGCCTGCGCGGCCTATTACCGCTACCGCCCCAAGTTGGGGCTCCCTGGCCGCGCGCCCCAAGGGGCGCAGACGGGAGGCCCGCGATGAACCCGGAATCGATCACCTGCCCCCTGCCCGAGACGGTCCACGAGACGGTCCTGCTCGCCCACGGCGGCGGGGGCAAGCTCACGCATCAGCTCATCGAGAAGCTGTTCCTGCCCGCCTTCAAGAACCCCATGCTCGAGGCGCGCCACGACGGCGCGGTCGTCGATGTGTCCGGCGCTTCCATCGCCTTCACCACCGATTCCTACGTGGTGAAGCCTCTGTTCTTCCCAGGCGGAGATATCGGCTCGCTCGCCGTGCACGGCACGGTCAACGACCTCGCGATGTGCGGGGCGCGGCCGCTCTATCTGAGCGCGGGCTTCATCCTCGAGGAAGGCCTGCCGATGGAGGACCTGCGCCGCGTCGTCGCCTCGATGGCCGAGGCCGCGCGGCAGGCGGAGGTCCAGCTCGTGACCGGCGACACGAAGGTCGTCGACCGCGGCAAGGGCGACGGCATCTACGTGAACACGGCCGGCATCGGGCTGGTGCGCCCGGGCCTCACGATCGCGCCTTCGCGGGTGCGGCCCGGCGACGCGGTGATCGTCAGCGGCGACCTCGGCCGCCACGGCATGGCGATCCTTTCAGTGCGCGAGGGGCTCGAGTTCGAGAGCCGCATCGAGAGCGACTCCGCGCCCCTGGCCAAAATGGTGGCGAGCCTGCTCGACGGCGGCGTCGAGGTCCACGCCCTCAGGGACCTCACGCGCGGCGGCTTGTCGAGCGCGCTCGTGGAGATCTCCGAGGCGGCGAAGGTCGGCATCCAGATCGAGGAAGACAAGGTCCCGGTCGGCGCGCAGGTGGCCGCGGCCTGCGAGATCCTTGGCCTCGACCCGCTCTACGTCGCCAACGAGGGCCGCCTCGTCGCCTTCGTGCCCGCCGGCCAGGCGGAAAAGACGGTCGAGCTGCTGCGCAAAGACCCCGCCGGCGCCGGAGCCGTCCAGATCGGCCGAGTGGAGGCGAGCCCCGAGCCCTTGGTCCTCATGCGCAGCCGCATCGGCGCCAACCGCATCGTGGACATGCTGAGCGGGGAGCAGCTGCCCCGCATCTGCTGAGCGCCGCCCTAGGCCGAAGCCGGTCTGCGCTCAGAAAGCAGGTGCGCCAGCAGGATGAGCGGCACCGCGAGCGCCTGCATGACCATGGAGAAGGCGACCAAGCCCGGGAGCGAATGGTCGTACAGCCAGCCCATCAAAGCGCTGCCCAAAAACCATAGGGTTCCGTAACCGGCATAGAAGATCCCGAACGCCGTACCCCGGCGGTCGCGAGAGGACATGTCGGCCACGGCGGCCTTCATCATCGATTCAACGGCGCCCAAACCGACGCCCCACAGGACCACGCCGACGACGACCAGCGCCGGGTCGCCCCAGAACACGAGCGGCGCGAAGGCGCAGGAGACCGCGACGCCGATGATCAAGGCCTTCAGGCCTTTCCGATCGTAAAGCCGCCCGAAGGCGAGAGCCGCGGCGCCGTGCATTCCCATTCCCAGCGCGTACAAGAGCGGGATCTGCACGGCGGCCACCTTCGCTGTCCGCTGCAGATGGTAAGCCATCAGCGCGAAGTCCGAATAGCCCGCCGCGATCAGCCCCGCTGCGATCAGGAATATCCAAAAAGCGGCGCCCAGGCCTTTGGCTTCTCCCTCGAATTTCCTCACCTCGAGCCTTTCCGGCTGCGGGAACAGGCGGCTCGCCAAGACGATGGTGGACACGGCCAAAACGGCGGGAACGGCGAGGAGGCCGAAACCCAAGCGGACATCGGACTTCCACGCGATGACCGCCGCCATCACGAGGGGGCCCAGCACCGCCCCGGTCTGATCCGCCGCCTCGTGCAGGCCGAAGCCCCAGCCACGTCCCATCTCCTGCGTCGCGTGCGACAGCATCGCGTCGCGCGAAGGTGCCCGGATGGCCCGGCCCGTCCTCTCCGCGATCAGGAGCGCGATGGCCAACGGCAGATGGCCGGCCAGCGCCAAGAGCGGGACGGCAAGGAGATTGACCGCGTAGCCGCTGATGGTGATCAGCCAATAGCGCCGCGTGCGGTCGGCCACGGTGCCGGAGACGAGGCGCAGGACGTAGCCCGCCAATTCTCCGAAGCCGGCCGAGACGCCGACGAGGGTGCCGCTGGCGCCGAGGAGCGCCAAGAACGGTCCCATCACGCTTCGGGCCCCCTCGTACGTGAAATCGGCCAGCAGGTCCACCAGGCTCAGCAGCACGACGAACATCAGCGCCGAGCCCTGGGTCAGGGCCGCCGAGCGGAGCTTCGGCGCCTCTGGCGAGGAGGTGCTATCCATCGCGGCCTAGCGCGTCCCGGCGGAGGGGGGCGTAGGCTGCCCCTCGAGAAGGACCGCCCAGCCGTTGCCGTAGCCGCCCCGCTCGCCCATGTACTTGCAGGGGTTCCAGAACATGCTCCAGCCGGCGTGATCGCCCAGATTGGAATGCGCCGCCACGACGGCGTTGCCGCCGTGAGAGAAAGCTCCTTGCCGCAATAGCTGAAGGACGGTCTCTTTCCTGACGGCCGTGTCGCAGAGGCCGACGTCGGGGTAGTCGACCTTGAGGTAACCCAGGACCTTATGGCCGGACCCCTTCTCGACCACGAGCTCCTCGTTGTACTCCTCGTAGCCTTCTTTGTCTTGCAGGGAGAACCCGGCGGGGACATCCTCGAAGATCTTGACCTCGGCGGCCGAGGCGACCGGCGCCTTGGCGTCGGTCTCGTTCGAGCCGTAATCGCCGACGGGGATGAACTTGGGCTTGAGGGCCGCACAGCCGGCCAACGCTACAGGCAGCAGCGCGGCCGCGACGGCGAGCCTTTTCATCTCGGCCCCCCGCCGGTCTCGATGAGCCGCGGCGACTGCTCGTTGTTGAACTGCTTGCGCGCGACGCGCTCCACCTGGGGCTTCAGGTAGGCGAACAGGTCCGCCAGCTCGAGCGAGCCGTCCGGCTTGGCAACGTCCTCGTTCTTGATGCCCTTGAGCATGAAGTACGTGAACAGCCCGTGACCCTTCTCGTCGTAGGTGGAGCTCGTCTGCTCGCCCAGCGCCGCCGCCATCACCGACAGGTTGCCGGACAAGGGCCGCGCGTCCTCCACCTTCGTCACCAGGGGCCGCAGGCCCTTGGCCAGCACCGACCGGCCTCCCGCGCCCGAGAAGCACGAATCCAGCGCGACGACGACCCTCTTGGCTGGAAGCTTCCCCAGCGCCGCGTACATCCGCTTGAGCGGATAGCCCGTCTGGTCGATGAAGGAGGGATCGCCGTCGTAGGGCACCAGATAGGCGTCGCCCGTCTTCGGGTCCGGGGCGCCGTGGCCGGAGTAGTAGACGAATACCGTCCCGCCCGCCTCGACGTGGTTGCCCAGCCACTTCTCGAAATACTTCTCGAAGTCGCTCTTGAGCGCCCGGTCGTTGAGCAGGGTCACGACGTTCTCTTCCGGATAGCCGAGGACCTTGGTGAGGTACTCCGTAACGGTCTGCGCGTCATGCACCGCGAAATCGGCTTTCGGAAGCTTCTGGCGGTACTGCTCGATGCCGATGACCATCGCGTAGGCGCTCTTGTTCGGCCGCGCCTTCGAGGCCGGGAGCTCGTCCACGTCGGACGTGACCGCGGCCGCCGGTGCGGGCCCCGCTGGCGCCGGCTCGCCCGCGCCCGCGGCCTTGGCGAACGCGGCGAGGTCCTTGGAGGAAAGGATCCGCTTGCCCATCTGGTTCGCGGCCCGGTAGAGCGCCTCTTCGATGTTCTTCTGCCACCTCAGCTGGGGACCGAAGTTCCCGAAGGACTCTGTGATGCCCTTGCCGTACGCCGACCCGACAGAGGCGCGCGAGCGCGACAGGAAGATCGTCTTCATCCCGACGGCCACCTCGTTCGCGTCGCCTTTGCTGGCCGAGCCGACGCCGCCGAAAGCGTCGAAATGGATGTCCAGGACCGCGACGAGGTCCACCGGCACGCTTTGAAGGTCGGCGCCTTCCTTGAGCTCCACCACGGACTTGAAGGTCCTTCGCAAGAAGCTCTTGAAGTCCTCGACTTTCGGGCGCATGCCGGGGATCTTCAGATAGGCGTCGGGCCGGCCCGAATTGATCTGATCCACGAACTCGAGGGTCTTGAGCGTGTTGTCCGACAAGATCAGCCCGACGCTCATCTCCTTCAGCGACGGCGAAGCCTGGGAGGTGTCCAGATCGGCGAAGGGATCGCGGATGATCGGGGCGAAGGCGCAGCCGGCCAGCCAGACCAGCAGACAGACGGGCAGCCATCGTTGCGAGAGACGGGCCATCATCGATCCCCCTTGGGCGCCTGGACCAGCTGCGGCGACTGCTCGTTGTTGAACTGCTTGCGCGCGACCCGCTCCACTTGGGGCTTCAGGTATGCGAACAGGTCCGCCAGTTCGAGCGAGCCGTCCGGCTTGGCCACACCCTCGTTCTTGATGCCCTTGAGCATGAAGTACGTGAACAGACCATGGCCCTTCTCGTCGTAAGTCGAGCTGGCCTGCTCGCCCAAAGCCGCCGTCATCACCGCCACGTTGCCCGGCAGGGAGCGGGCATCCTCGACCTTCGTCACCAAGGGCCGCATCCCCTTGGCGATCACCGACCTGCCGCCCGCTCCCGAGAAGCAGGAATCCAGGGCGACGATGATCCTCTTGGCGGGGAGCTTCCCCAGCGCCGCGTACAGCCTCTTGAGCGGATAGCCGGTCTGGTCGATGAACGACGGGTCGCCGTCGTAAGGGACGAGATAGGCGTCGCCGCTCTTCGGGTCCGGGGCGCCGTGGCCGGAATAATAGACGAACACCGTGCCGCCCGCCTCCACGTTGTTGCCCAGCCATTTCTCGAAATACTTCTCGAAGTCGCTCTTGAGCGCACGGTCGTTGAGCAGGGTCACGACGTTCTCTTCCGGATAGCCGAGGACCTTCGTGAGGTATTCCGTCACGGTCTGCGCGTCATGCACGGCGAAATCGGCCTTGGGAAGCTTCTGGCGGTACTGCTCGATGCCGATGACCATGGCATAGGCGCTCTTGTTCGGCCGCGCCCTCGAGGCCGGAAGCTCGTCCACGTCGGACGTGACCGAGGCCGCCGGCGGGGAGGAGGGACGCTGGACGAAGCGCATGGAATCCAGGCCCGCGAGAGGATCGCGAACAGGCGGGGGAACGAACGACGAGCAGGCCGACAACGCTGCAGCCGTCAGGACGAGCGCCGGAAGAACGCGCCGAGCACTTTGGCCCATCTTGCGCTTGAGCAGGTCGATGACCGGGGGAACGCGCCTGGCCAGGACGCACTCGACCTGCTCGTGCGCCCGGCGCGCCTGCTCCAGCATCGGATCGCTCATAGCTCTTTCACCCGCACCTTCCGCAGGATGGGACCGACATCGGCCATCCGCACGACGCCGGCCCCGGGGACCAGCGCGCTGGCGGTGCCGACGGCGGTGGCGAAGGCGAGGGCGCGCCGCGGATCGATGCCGCGCAGAGTCTCGCGGGCGAAGGCGGCGAGGAACGTGTCGCCGCAGCCGACGGGCGAGACGCTGCGGACCTTCGGCGGCTCGGCCATCAGCCGCCGCCCTCCGAGGAAAGCCACCGCTCCGGCAGGCCCCAGCGTCACGATCGCATCGCGCGCCCCGCGCTGCGCCGCATTCTCAAGCGCGCGGGCGAGGGCGTCCGGCCGGCCCACCGGGAGGCCGAGCGAGGCCGCCTCGTCGCGGTTGAGCTTGACCAAGTCGGGGCGCGCCGTCAGCGCGGGCTTCAACGCCGGCGTGCTCGTATCCAAGAAGACCCGGCGGCCATGCCGGCGAACCTCTTGGATCAGCCGGGCGTAAGTGCCGGGGGGGCAGCCGGGCGGCAGGCTGCCGGACAGGATCACCAGCCGCGACCGCTTTGCCAGCGCGCCGCACTCGCGCGTGAGCCGGCGCAGGTCGCGCGCGCCGATGACGGCGCCCGCCTCGTTCAGCTCCGTCGGCGCGCCGCGCCCCGGGTCGGGGCCGCCGCGCCCGTGCAGGATGGCGAGGCAGGTGCGCGACTGGCCGGCGGCAAGCCTCAGCCAGCGCGCGGCCAGGCCCTCCTCGCGCAGCGCGCTTTCGATGAAGACGCCGGTGTAGCCGGCGGTGAAGCCGAGCACCAGGGGACGCTCGCCCAGACGCGCGAGGACTCGCGCGACGTTGATTCCCTTTCCGCCGGGGAGCGTCAGGACCCGTCCCGGGCGGTTCAACCTCCGCAGCCTCAGCCTGTCGACGACGACCGTTTTATCGACGGCGGCATTCAAGCAAAGGATGAGTATCAAGGCTCCCATCTTATGATTTTGCCCGTGGTAAGTGGTGGAAAGGGAACGTCACCGCCTGACAATGGCTGACACGCTCAGGCTGGGATTCTCGCTTCTTCCGCGTTAAACTTCGAGCAATGACCGCCCGCATCCTCGTGGTCGAGGACGACGACGAGTACCTGCGCTTTCTCCAATTGGTGCTGGACGAAGCAGGCTACCTCGTTCATCTCGCGATGTCCGCCCAGGGGGCGCTGTGCGTGATGTCGGAGGCGAGCGCCTTGCCGGACCTCGCCATCATCGACGTCGGCCTGCCGGACAAGGGGACCCTGTCATCGTATTGTCCGCCCATTCCGAGAACGCATTGCGGTTGAAGGCGGCGGTGAACCGCGCGGATATGGTCCTCAGCAAACCCATAGCCCACCACGAGCTCCTGCTCGCCGTTCGCACGGCGCTCAAGGCGGACTACGCGCCGCGCGAGGTCCTGACCAAGACCGGAGTCGAGCTCGATCCCGCTCAAGAGACGGCGGTCGTCCGCGGCCGCGCGATCAAGGACCTCGGACCGAGCCTCTTCGACCTCCTATACCTGCTGGCCCAGCATGCGCCCAACTACGTCACCGGCGGGCGGATCATGTCGTCGATGCATCTTTTCGAGCGCGACGCGGAGGTCGAGCTGCTCGTCATGCGCTTGCGCGCTCGCCTGCGCCGCGAGTTCGGCCGGGAGATGATCGTCGCCGCCCCGGACAAGGGCTTCCGCCTGGACCTGGATTTCGTTCAAGCCGGGATCGGCCACGCCTGACGGGCACCGGCTCCTACCCGCATCTGTTATGGCGCGCTAATAATTGATACTAGGTGGCATTGGATAACAATCACTGACGTGCACTGACGCGCGCGCCCTTGCATCCTCTATTGCAGTGGGTAAAACTCGAAGGGATGCCCGCACGCATCCTGCTGGTCGAGGACGACGACCAGTATCTCCACCTGCTCCAAGCGATCCTGGAGAAGGCCGGTCATGCGACGCAGCTTGCCGCGTCGGCCGCCGGCGCGCTTCGCCAACTGTCGAGCGGCGCGGCTCTTCCAGACCTCATGATCATCGACGTGGGACTTCCGGACAAGGCGATGGACGGCCTCGATCTATGCCGGACGCTCAAGAACAACCCGGCGACCCAGTACGTCCCGGTCATCATCTTGTCCTGCCACACCGAGAATGTGATGCGCTTGAAAGCGGCCGTGTGCCGCGCCGACATGGTCTTCAGCAAGCCCATCCTCTCCGACGAACTCCTGCTCGCCGTTCAAACGGCGATCGGTGCCGCCCACGCGCCCCGCGAGGTCCTCTATCGGACGGGCGTCGAACTCGATCCCCGCCGCGAAATGGCGATCCTGCGCGGCCGCACGCTCAAGAACCTCGACCCCCGCCTTTTCGACCTGCTGTACCTGCTCGTCAAGCATGCCCCGGATTACGTCACGGGCGGCCGGATCATGTCCTCGATGCGCCTGTTCACCCGGGACTCCGAAGTCGAGGCGCTCGTCGCCCGCCTGCGCTCGCGCCTGCGGCGCGAGTTCGGCTGCAACTTGATCGTGTTCTCTCCCGATAAGGGCTTCCGTCTTGAGCTGAGTCCCATCCAGTCGGACTACGGACAGGCCTAGCGCGCCGCCGGCGCACCTCCACCAAGTGGACCTGACTTCTGAAGCCGTTGACAGAGTTTGGGTATTGAAGATAGACTGGCCCTATCCACGAAAAGGAAGCATGAGTCTAACTACTGGATCATCAAAGGAGATATCTTGAAAAAGACGATTCTGATCACGCTGCTCGTTCTGGCGGCCGGTTCCGCGGCCTATGCCCTCGGAGACAACGACGCGAACATCGGCTGCGGCTGGGGCACGACTCTCTTCAAGGGACAGACGGACAAGAAGATCCCCGCGCTGCTCGGCGCGACCACCAACGGGACCTACACGCAGACCTTCGGCATCAGCTCGGAGACCGCGGGCTGCACCGTTAAGGGCGGCTTGGTCATCAACGAGAAGAAGCAGGCGACCTACGCCGAAGCCAACATCCAGAAGCTCTCGACGGAAATGGCCCAGGGCGGCGGAGAATACCTGAGCGCCTTCGCGACCCTCATGGGCGCCAAGAACGAACAGACGAAGAAGGCCTTCTTCGAGCTGACCCAGAAGAATTACTCGACCTTGTTCCCGACCGCTAACACGGACTCGGCGACCATGCTCAAGAACCTCCGGGCGCTGCTGGCGACGAATCCGAATTTCGCCACGCTCTAAGGCTGACTGACGCTCATCCGATGCGAGCGGGGCGCCCCACGGGCGCTCCGCTCGCGTCGTTTCATCGATGCTCCGTCCTCTCCTGGCGCTTGCGTTCCTCGCGCTCGGCGCCTCGGCCGGGGAGCCGGCCTACCGCGACCAGCTGATCTCCCGCTCGCGGGAGCAGGGTCTCGCCGGCAAGCGCCGCTGGCATAAGTTCCTCCATTACCGGGCTCGCGGAAAGGGTTTCCGCAGCGAAGCGGACGGCCCAAAATTTTTCCTGGCTCCCGGCGGACGCTCCGATCCGCGGGCGGAGCTCGAGGCCGACCTCGCGGCCTTTTTCGAGCCCATGCCGAAAGAGCCGAAGGCCCAGCATCCGCAATGCCGCTTCCCGGCCCGCTATCACTGGCTCAAGGAGGAACTCTCTTTCGCCCCGGACCGCCTTCCGGAGCTCCCGTGCCCGCAGTTCGAGACATGGCGCGACGGGATCGGGGCGCGAGCGGTGTCCATGGTCTTCGCCAACGGTTTCTTGAACGACCCGGCCTCCATGTACGGCCACACCTTCCTGCGCCTCCATCACCAGGAGTCGGGTGAGGGCGACGCCTTGCTCGACTACACGATCGACTTCGCGGCGACCCCGGATACCGACAACCCGATCCTATACACGCTCGAAGGCGTCAACGGCTCCTTCAAGGGCGAGTACTCCTTGGTCCCGTTCTATATGAAGACCCAGGAGTACAGCAACCTCGAGATGCGCGACCTCTGGGATTACCGGCTCAACCTCACGCAAGCCCAGATCGATCTCCT
>JAPLKK010000201.1 GCA_026388115.1 Elusimicrobiota bacterium
CCACGCCAGGGCGGTGGAGGCGCGCGAAAAGGCGCTGTTCAAGTCCACGAGGAGGTCGCAGCGTTCGGCGGCGAGGCGGGCGGCCAAGCGCAGGCCCGCCAGCGGATGGCCGGCGTGCCGCAGGGTCAGGACTTCGTCCACGTCGGGGCACAGCCGCGCCGCCTCGCTGCCGCGTTCGCCTACGATGGCGGTGATGCGGGCCTTGGGGAAGCGCTCCCGCAAGGCGTGTATGAACGGCGTCGCCAGCAGGAAGTCGCCTAGGCGGCCGATCCACAGGACGACGATCCGGTCGGCGGGATCGAGGAAGGGCACCGGCAATGATGTTACCAGATTTGACCCGGGTCGTCTTGGCGGTGGCGTCGGATAGGGAGCGTTCATGATGTATCATATCGGCCTGCTGGGCGTTGCCCGGACCCGCGAAGCGGCGCCCGGCGCCTTCCCGGCACCATTGCGATGAGAACGCTGGGATCCATCCTGGGGCGCGTGAACGGCGCCGAGCCCGCGGCGCGGCGGGCCGCGGCCGCGGAGCTCGGCAAGCGGCGGACGAAGGCCGCGCGCGAGGCGCTCGAGAGCTGCCTGGACCACCGCGACCCGGAGGTGAGGCGCATCGCCGCGGCGGCGCTCGGGCAGTTCCTGGACGCGGGGGCGGGGCCCGTCGCGCTGGTCCGGCTGCTGGTGAGAGCCGCGCGCCTCGAGAACGACGTCCGCGCCCAGCTGGCCATGTGGCGCGCGGCGGCCCGCATCCTCTCCAAGCGCGGACGCCTGTGCGACGTGCCTAGGGTCACCGGCTTCATGGCCGAGCCCCGCTTCGCCGACGACTGCATGGGCGACATGTGCGCCGCGGCCCTCGCCGTCCTGGCCGCGCATCCGCAGGCGCTGCCGTCGAGCCTGCTGGGGCTGCTCGAGGCCGGCGAACTGGCGGCGCATCCGCTCATCCAGACCGCGCTGCAGAAGGCCATCGCGACGAACGCCGGGCAGAGGCTGGCCCGCGCCTTGGCCCCCGCGTATCTCGACTTGCTGCAGGACGGCGCCTACGCGGCCTACCATCCGGCCTTCATCGAGGCGCTCGGCAACATGCGCGAGGTCCGGGCGATGGGGACGCTGCTCGAGCGCTTCGAGACGGTCCCGGCCCTGCAGGACAAGGTGCTCGGGGCGCTCTCGCTCATCGGCGTGGAGAACCTCGACCCCGTGATGGCGTGCGCGGTGCGCCTGCACGAGACGATCTATTTCCGTTCGCCCTCGGAGCGCGAGTTCTCGACCTTCTTCTACGAGAGCGCGCAGAAGCTCTCCGGCATGGGCCCGCAGGCCGTGCCGGTGCTGCTGCGGCTCTTGGACCATCCCAACGGCGCCATGCGCCAGAACGCGCGCTTCGCCCTCGAGGCGATCCGCGATCCCGAGACCCTGGTCCAGGTCCTGCGCATCGCCGAGAACCGCCGCGACGCCGCCAAGACGAAGCTCGCCTGGGAGCTGGTGCGCAAGAACCACCCCGACCATTCGCTGAAGGCTCTCGCGGCGGACCAATTGCGAGAAATGCCATAATTCCGTGCCGCCGGATGAAGGGGACAAGCCCCTTATCCGGCGAATTGGAGAGCGCATGATCAGTACGACCGACTTTCGCGAAGGCCTCGTTTACGAGGACGACGGCCACATCGTCGAGCTTCTGAAGTACCAGCACCACCGCATGTCCCAATCGAAGGCGGTCGTGCGCGTCAAGATCCGCAACCTCGAGACCGGCGCGGTCCTGGAGCGGTCTTATCCCTCCGGCGAGAAGTTCCGCGACATCGAGGTGCGCAAGCGCGAGAAGACCTACCTGTACTCCGAGGGGGACATGTCCGTCTTCATGGACGACGAGACCTACGAGCAGGTGAGCTTCCCGAAGGAGAAGCTCGGCGACCAGTCGAAGTTCTTGACCGAGAACATGCACGTGCTCGGCGTGTATGTGGATGACAAGCTCACCAACGTCGAGCTTCCCGCCAGCGTCGAGCTGACCGTCACCTCGACGGTGCCCGGCGTGAAGGGCGACTCCGTCGCCAACATGGTCAAGCCCGCCACGCTCGAGACCGGCATCGAGATCAACGTGCCGCTGTTCATCAAGGAAGGAGAGAAGATCAAGGTGGATACCCGGACGGGCGAGTACCTCGAACGGGCGTGATCAAAGCCGTCGTCTTCGACATCGACAACACCCTCACCGACTTCATGCGCATGAAGCGCGCCGCGGTGGACGCGGCCGTGGAGGCGATGATCGACGTGGGCCTGCCCGTCGACAAGAAGGAGATGGTGGACAAGATCTTCGAGGTCTACTGGAAAGAAGGCGTCGAGGACCAGCGGATCCTCGACAAGGTCCTCACCCAGGAGTTCGGCAAGGTCGACTACAAGATGCTCGCCGCGGGCATCATCGGCTACCGTCGCGCCAAGGACGGCATGATGACGCTGTATCCCCACGTGCACATGACGCTCATCGAGCTGATGCGCCTGGGGATCAAGCGGGCGGTCATCTCGGACGCTCCGAAGCTGCCGGTGTGGCTGCGCATCGTCGGCCTCGGCCTGCACCACTACTTCGACCACATCATCACCTCCGAGGATTTCGGCGCTCCCAAGCCCAACCCCGAGCCGTTCCAGAAGGCGCTGGAATTGATGGGCGCCAGGGCCGCGGAGACCGTCATGGTCGGCGACTGGGCGGAGCGCGACATCGCGGGCGCCCGCCGCGTCGGCATGAAGACCGCTTGGGCCAAGTACGGCAACACCTTCGACACCAAGGATTCGGGTGCGGACTACGAGCTCGGCGATATTTACGATATCGTGGGCATCGTCCGCCGGGAGAATGCGACACCGGCCGAGAAGGTGACGGAGGCCGCGTGAGCTTCGGAGCCCTTGTTCTCGCCGCGGTGTTGAGCGCTGACGCTCACGCGGCGCACCCGCATCGCGTCGAGGTCATGCTCTCGCCTCTCGCGAAGGGGAAAGGCGTCGAGGTGATGTCCGAGGAGGCCTTGGCCCGCTTCGACGACAAGTCGGACGCCTCGGCGAGGCGGACCGCCCTTCAGAACGCGGGCTTCTCGGTGCAGTCTCCCGTCGGCAAAGGTCCTTGGCAGCTCGTCTACATGCCGTCCGGCATGACGGTCGCGGCCGGCTTGTCCGTCCTGAAGGCCATGCCGGGCGTGCTCGCGGCGGAGCCGAACCACGCCTATCGCGCCCTGAAGACGCCGAACGATCCGCTCGTCGGTTCGCAGTGGCATTTGGGGAACGTGGGCGCGTTCGCGGCTTGGCAGTATGAGACCGGCGCGACCCACCAAGTGGACATTGCGGTCATCGATACGGGGATCCAAATGGATCATCCGGACCTCCTCGCGAATCTCGACAGCTCGGCCAGCCGGGACTGTTCCGGCGGAACATGCACGACCAACCAAGCGCCGGCGTGCGATCACGCCACGCGTGTCGCCGGGGTGGCGGCGGCGGCGGCCAACAACGGCACCGGGGTCGCCGGGATGTCTTGGAGCGCCAAGCTCGTCTCGCTACGGGTGTTCCCCGACGGGGTCTGCACCTCGGACTGCGGGGACGTCACAGCGAACAGCTGCACGACCAGCGATGCCGCGATCTCCGCCGCGCTCGCCTACGCGCAGTCGTTGCCGGCGCCCGTCATCGCGAATATGAGCATCGGCGCGACCGGGTCGTGTCCCAGCGCGATCCAGACCGCGATCGACCTCGCTTTCGCCGCCGGCGTCACGGTGTTCGCCGCCGCGGGCAACGACGGGGGGTCCGTCAACAACCCCGGCAACTGCAATCACGTCGTCCCGGTCGGGGCCACGGACAGCAACAACTCCGTGGCCGCTTTCTCCTGCCGCGGGGCGGAGCTGGCCGCCAACGGCCTCGTCGCCCCGGGCGTGAACCTCGTGACGACCGACATCAACAGCGGCTATACTTCGGCTGGCAACGGCGCGACCGGCACCTCGTTCTCCTCTCCGCTGGCGGCGGGGATCGCAGCGCTGATGCTCTCCGCCAAGCCGACGCTGACTCCCGCGCAAGTGCAGGCGAACCTGCGCGCCTCCGCGTCGAATATCGGCGTCTCGGCCGCGGGGCTCAAACCCGGAGTCTCGCCGCTGGGCAACGTCGCGGGCGCGGGCATGTTGAACGCTTACAGCGCCATGCGTTTGACCATGACCGGCTCCACCCAGTTCGACGGCACCGCCAAGGCGATCGCTTTCCCCAATCCATTCCACCCCGCGTCCGACGGGACGGTGACCTTGACGGTGCCTGTCGACCTTCAGGGCGGCCACACGACGATCAAGATCTACTCGCAAAGCGCCCAGCTCGTGCGCGATCTCGGCGGCTCCAAGTCCTGGGACGGAAAGAACGACGCGGGCCTTCCGGTCGCCACCGGCACTTACCTCTTCCTGATCAAGAGCGACAAGGGCAGCACGACCAGCCGGCTCGCCCTCATCCGCTGAGATATCCTTTTGCCGTTGGCGGTTTTGCTACAATGCCCGCACGGCAAGTCTGAGCCTTCCCATGATCGCGCGCAACCGCACGAAGGGCCGGCCGTTGGCCTCCCGGGTCGAGCGCGCGGACACCGCGGCGTCGCGGAGCAGGGGCTTGCTCGGCAAGGAGCGGATGCAGGCGGAGGAAGGCCTGTGGATCGTGCCTTGCCCGATGATCCATACGTTCTTCATGCGCTTCCCGATCGACGTGGTGTTCCTGGACCGGCGGCTCAAGGCGGTGCGCGTCATCGAGAACCTCAAGCCGTGGCGGGTGTCGCCTTGGGTCTTCGCGGCGCACAGCGTGCTGGAGCTGGCCGGCGGCGCCCTTAAAGGCTCGGTCGAGCCCGGCGATACCTTGGAGATCGAGTGAGCGAGACCAAACCTTTCACGACCAGCTCCGGCATCGAGCTGCAAAGGACGTACGGCCCTCTTGCCGCGGACGCCGCCCGCATCGACACGGCGGACAAGAAGTATGAGGAAACGCACCTGGGAAGCGCCGGGAGCGCTCCGTACACCCGCGGCATCCAGAAGACGATGTACCGCGGCCGGTTGTGGACCATGCGCCAGTACGCCGGCTTCGGCACCGCCGCCGAGACCAACGAGCGCTTCCGCTTCCTGCTCGCCCAGGGCCAGACGGGCCTCTCCACCGCTTTCGACCTGCCCACCCAGATGGGCCTCGACGCCGACCACCCGCGCGCCCAAGGCGAGGTGGGCCGCCTCGGCGTGCACATCGGCCCGATCGAGGACATGGAGGAGCTCTTCGACGGCATCCCGCAGGGGGACGTCTCGACCTCGCTCACCATCAACGCGACCGCGCCGGTGCTCATGGCCCTTTATGCGGCGGTGGCGAAGAAGAGAGGCGTCGCCGAGTCGGGGCTTCGCGGCACCGTGCAGAACGACATCCTCAAGGAGTACATCGCCCGCGGCACCTACATCTTTCCTCCGGAGGCGAGCCTGCGCCTTTGCGCCGACACGATCGAGTACGCGGTGCGGCACATGCCGCAGTGGCATCCCATCTCCATCTCGGGCTATCACATCCGCGAGGCGGGCGCGAACGCGGTGCAGGAATTGGCCTTCACCTTCGGCAACGCCGAGGTGTACGTCCAGAGCCTGCTCGAGCGCGGGCTCGGCGTCGACGAGTTCGGCCCGCGCCTGGCGTTCTTCTTCGGCTGCCACAACCATTTTCTCGAGGAGATCGCGAAGTTCCGCGCCGCCAGGCGCATATGGTCGCGCCTGATGCGGGAGGAGTACGGGGCCAAGGACCCGAAGACGCTTTCGCTCAAGTTCCACGTCCAGACCTGCGGCTCGACCTTGACGAGCCGCCAGCCGGTCAACAACGTGATGCGCGTCGCCTTGCAGGCGATGGCGGCCGTGCTCGGGGGGGCGCAGTCCTTGCACACCAACGCCTACGACGAGGCGCTCGCCTTGCCCTCGGAGGAGGCGGCCCAGCTCGCGCTGCGCACCCAGCAGATACTGGCCTATGAGACGGGCATCACGGACTGCGTGGACCCCGTCGCCGGCTCCTACGCCGTCGAATCGCTGACCGACGAGATCGAGCGGCGCGCCCAGGTCTACATCGCCAAGATCGATGAACTGGGCGGCATGCTGCCCGCGATCGAGCTGGGCTACCCGCAAGCCGAAATCGCCCAGGCCAGCTACGACTATCAGCGGCTGATTGAATCAAAGCGCCTGCTGATCGCCGGCGTGAATGCCTTCACAGTCGAGAATGAGCATCCGCCGGAGTTGCTCCAAATCAGCGGCGAGGCGACCGAGCGCCAGTGCACGAAGCTGGCCAGTCTGCGGCAGCGGCGTGACAGCGCGGCGGTGGAGCGCACGCTCGAACGATTGCGAGAAGCTTGCCGGGGCACGGAGAACACGATGCCACACATTCTGGC
>JAPLKK010000245.1:0-9985 GCA_026388115.1 Elusimicrobiota bacterium
GATGCGGCCGAAGTGCTCCTTGTCCGGGAATACTTGGTCCTGCAGGGGCAGGAACGCGCCGCCTGAGTCCACGAGATAGAGGCAGGGGAGCTTGTTCTCGAGGGCGATCTCCTGCGCGCGCAGGTGCTTCTTGACCGTGAGCGGGTAGTAGGTGCCGCCTTTGACCGTGGCGTCGTTGGCGATGACCATCACCTCGCGGCCATGGATCACGCCGACGCCGGTGACGAGGCCGGCGGCGGGGGGGGAATCCGGCGGATACACATCGCGCGCCGCGAGCAAGGACAGCTCCAGGAACGGCGTGTCGGGGTCCAACAGCTCCTCGAGCCGGTCGCGCACCAGGAGCTTGTTGCGGCTCTGATGGAGCTGCCGAACCTTCTCCGAGCCGCCGAGCTTCGTCTTCTCGGCCAGGGCGCGGTACTCCTCGAGGAGCTTGCGGTTGTGCTCGACGTTCTTCTGGAAGGCGGGGTCCTTGGGGTCTACGAGAGTCTTTAGCTTGTCCATGTTACTCGTAGCAGCCGATGGCGCGGGAGATGACGAGCCGCTGGATCTCGGAGGTCCCTTCTCCCACCTCGAGCAGCTTCTGGTCGCGGAAGAAGCGCTCGATCTGGTACTCGCCCATGAAGCCGTAGGCGCCGTGGAGCTGGAGCGAGTGGGTGACGCACATGCGCGCCACCTCGGCGCAGTAGAGCTTGGCCATGGCGGACTCCTTGGCGTACGGCCGGTTCTGATCCTTGAGCCAGCAGGCGTAGTAGAGGTACAAACGCGCGTGATCGATCTCGGTGGCCATGTCGGCCAGCTTGAAGGCGTTGGCCTGGAAGGTGGCGATGGGCTTGCCGAACTGGCGGCGCTCCTTGGCATACTTGAGCCCCAGCTCGAAGGCGCCCTGCGCGCAGCCCAGGCCCATCGCCGCGATGGAGAGCCGGCCCGCGTCGAGCGTCTCGAGCATCTGGCGGAACCCCGAGCCGGGCTTGCCGAGGACCTGCGCGTCGGAGAGCGCGACGTCTTTGAAGTACAGCTCCGCCGTGTCCGAGGAGCGCCAAAGAAGCTTGTCGGTCATCTTCTTCGTCTCGTAGCCCGGCGTGCCTTTCTCGAGCAGGAAGCAGGTGTACTCCTTCTTGCCGTCCGGCCGCGTCCCGGAGACCGCCTGGACGGTGGCGCCCAGGGAGGCGGAGCAGGAAGCGTTGGTGATGAACACCCTGGAGCCGTTGATGACCCACTTTCCATTCTCATTCTTGGCCGTGGTCTTCGTCCCGCCGGCGTCGGAGCCGGCCTCCGGCTCGGTCAACCCGAAGGCCCAAACGTACTCCCCGGTGCAGAGCCTCGGCAGATAGCGCTTCTTCTGCTCCTCGGAGCCGAAATAGAAGATCGGGCCGGCGCCCAGCGAGTTGTGGGCCGCCAGGGTCGCGGCCTGCGAGCCGTCCACGCGGGCGAGCTCCTCGACGGCGATGATGTAGGAGACATAGTCCATGCCCGCGCCGCCGTAATCGGGGCTCACCGTCATGCCGAACAGGCCCAGGTCGCCCATGCCCTTGGTCAGCTCGGTCGAGAAGGTCTCGGTGCGGTCCAGCTCGTGAGCCTGCGGCCGTATCTCTTGCTCGGCAAAAGCGCGGACCGAGTCGCGGATGAGCTTCTGCTCGTTGGTGAGGTCAAAAGATAGGGCCATGCGTTAGAAATTACCATTCCGACGGGCAAGGTCACAAGCTGGCTCGCTTTCGCGCACAGTTACTATAATCGCTCTAACATGGAATTCAAGAATTTCGACGAATTGATGCGGCTCGTAAAAGGAAAATCGAATCGGATCGTGGTCCCAGGTGCCAATAACCCGGAGGCGTTGGAAGCCTGCAAGATCGCGGACGAGAACGGGCTGGTCTCGGGCGGCGTGTTCATCGGCGACCCGGAGCTGATACGCGCCTTGGCGGGCAGGGCTGGCCTCGACGTCTCCAAGTTCGAGCTCGTGGACTGCAAGGACCCGGCCGAGATGTGCCGCTTGGCCGTGGACTTGGTGAAGCGGGGCAAGGGCGACTTCCTCGTCAAAGGGCTCGTGGATACCAGCCTCTATCTCAAGGCCATCCTCAGCAAGGACGCCGGCATGGTGCCGCCGGGCAGCACCCTCAGCCACTTCGTGCTTTACGAGACCGCTCACTACCACAAGCTCTTCGCGCTGGCCGACGCGGCGATCCTGATCTATCCCGACCTCGACCAGAAGCGCAAGATCATCCAGAACTCGGCCGACCTCATGCGCAGGCTCGGCGTGGAGCTGCCCAAAGTGTCCGTCGTCTGCCCCATCGAGAAGGTCAACCCGAAGATACAGAGCACCGTGGAGGCGGCGGAGCTCGCCAAAATGTCCCAGGACGGCCGCATCACGAACGCGGTCGTCGAAGGCCCTTACGACGTCTACATCACCTTCTCGCGCAAGCTGGCCGACGAGAAGGGGGTCAAGGGCGGGCAGGTGCCGGGGAACGCGGACGTCATCGTCCTGCCGAACCTCGACAGCGCGAACCCCTGCTACAAGCTCCTCACCTTCTTCGCGGAGGGGATGAAGTCCGCCGCGGTGGTGGCCGGGGCGAGCGTGCCGGTCATCCTGCCCTCGCGCACCGACCCGCCGCAGACCAAGGCCTACTCCATCGCCTTGGCCTCCTACCTGAAGGGACGCTGAGGTCTACAGGACCTTCAATCCACAGGCCGCGAAGTGCCGGAAGTCGCGGTCCGAGGCGATAAGAGGGATATCGTTGTCGATGCAGTTCTGCGCGATGAGGCAGTCCATTGCGCGCGCCTTCAATCCCTTCGCCATCAAGGCGCCGCGAAGCGAACCAGCGCGCTCCCAATAGCCATCGGCGACCGAAAGCCGGGGAAGCCGCAGTATCGCCTCCTTCGCTTCGCCGGTCAGACCGGGGCCGCTCAGTATCTCGAAGAGCACGGGCGGCGGCATGATCAGCGTTCCATGAGCGAGGGCCGCCTCCAGGTGACGTGAAGCTTCGCTTGTGGTTCCCTTGGCGTAGTCGATCCAGGCGCTCGTGTCGGCGGCGATCACAGGGGGCGGTCCCGGCGGAGCTCGGCTAAGTCCATTTTCAGGTCGAATCTGCCCTTCAGCTTCAAGAGCGAGAGATACGCTCCCTTGGCGGCCACCAGCTCAAGCCCCTTGCGCAGCGTCGGCGTGATACCCTCCCCGCTCGCCTCCAGCGCGCGAGCCAAGAGGTCCTTGGGGAGCATGACGGTGATCTTCCTCTCCGCTTTCACGATAATCATGATACCAGCATTAATACCGTATGTCAATACGGCAAACCGATTCCCGTCTATCATCGCCGATAGGTTTTTGCGCCGATTGCGCTGCGCGCCAAGGTGCGTGAGGGACGAACAGACGGGGTCTTTCGGCCCGCTTTCTTCTAAGAGGGGCGATGGAGTGCGCTATGCGGGTATCGGCGACTTCTTTGCCGTAGCGGGCCGGGCCGGACAGGACTTCATTTTCAGGGTCGGCAGGAAAGGGCTATCGGGCCTCGGCGTGATCGTGCGTTTGAGCGGGTCGGGGATGAGGTCGAGACTTTCGAGCACGATCTGACCCAGCAGGGGCTCGCAGCCGGGCGGGCCGACGAGGCAGTCGATGCTCATCTGACGGTCGCCGATGGTCACCAACAGGCCTCCGGCGCGATCCAGCTCGATCTTTTGGTCATCGGCGAGGGTGACGATGGCCTTCTGTGTCTTGCGCAGACCGAGCTTTTCGACGAGGTCTTGAGGAAGAAGGATCATTACGGCGCCGGTGTCCACCACGGCTTCGGTCTCCACGCGCCTTACCTTCGCCTGCTCAAGCCTCCCCTCGGCGTTGAGCAGCACGTCGACCTCGTTCTCGAAGAGGACCCGCGTCCTGATCTCCCCCATACTTATAATACGAATGAGCCGGTCTAAAAGTTCCCTTTCCCGTCGAGCGTCCATGCCCACAGTGTAGCGCCCTAGCCTACCGGTTGTCGAGTTCTGTGATTACCAGAGGAAGCTGCTCCAAATCTCCCAGCCTGCCCAAAAGGCAAGACTGACAAGGACAATTCCTTCAATCGTCCATTCGCCGACAGTCAGCGAGGGGTTGGCCGGACTCCGGACAAGCACCCGGACGAATAACGCCAACCAAATGGCCCATGCGAGCGCGCTGATCAGCAAGCCTATGCGAAAGGAAAGCGGCTTGTATTCGAACACCACGCGGTGCGTTCCCGGCTCGAGGCGGACCGTCCGAAAGCCGATCCATGCGCGATATATTTCGCGGGGCTGGCTGTCGACGGTAGCGTGCCAGCCTGGGAAGAATGCGTCGCTGAGGAACAGAAAGCCGCCGCATGGCGCGACAGCCTCGACGATGACCCGATCGGGAGAATAGTTCAAGATACGCGCATCCCTGGGTCTTTGGGTCGTGACGCAGTTGGTCGGCTGAGATTGGCCGAGCTCGGGATCATGAACGGGCAAGGTCGATTCGAAGTCTTCGGGCTGGCTTGCAATCCAATCCTTGATCTTGGCCCCCATCGCGGGAATTTGCTCCGCCTCCGAAATCAGGGTAGTGTTCTCGAAAACGAACGCACGAGGAAGGACCCGTTTGCTGCGGTACACATGAAAGTTCTCAAGATCAAGGACTGGCTCGATGTCGTCGCCGTTCCAGGGCTTCGATGAGAAAAAGTACTTCGCATTTGCCAGACCTTCCATAGTTCGTGCCGCACGCATCAATTGCGGCTGTCCGGACCGGAATAAGCTCTCAGCGATAAGCTGAAACCCGGCGACCCCCTCGACATCGAGAGCATCGTAGCCGCGAAGGTCATGGAGCCCGAACAAAGAGCCTGACGCGGGGCGCCACATTTCAACCGGCTCTTCGAATGACGATGACCGAAAGAGGGACGCGTCGCTTTGGAGGATGTCGACAAGCGGCGTTCGTGGAACGAAGGCGTCTTTGGGGACGGACGGGACCCAATGGAGCGAATACTCAAACAATTCGGCCGTCGCCAACAGCGCGCAGAGTACAAGCGGCGCGCGATACCGAGGAAGACATAGGCAACTGAGCAGCCCGGCCAATGACAGCAGGAAGAATACGGCATGCCCACGTAGCTCGGGTAGGGGCTGTGTGGACTGCCAGGAGCCGCTGATCCGAAGAGAAGGAGAGCCGGGCACGTCCAAGAAGACATTGGGAGTTCCCGCGCCCTTCAGGGACGCCTCAAAATAAGTCCGATCTCCCTGCGGAGAAACGGACGCGGTCACCTCTTCTCCGGCACCGTCCGTCCTCCCCATCAAGGCGGCGACCTTCGCGACAGGCAGGTTCGAATCGTACCAGCCTCTTACGCTATGGGACTCGCCGAGAAACCGCTGGCGACCTCCCCCCATGATTCCGCCCGCCATCTTGCCGTTCACCTGCAGCACGTGGGGGTGAAGTCCAACGTCCACCCAATTTGCGAGACCGGAGCTGAGCGGAAACGCCGCCGCTACGGAGAGCGGAACGATTACCGCCATGGCCGCGAAGAGAATGGCTTCGCTCATCCGGCGCTGTGGGGGGCAATCGCCTGCGCGCCGAAGGCGCTCGACCCCCCAGGCTGCGGCAAGAATGGTTATGAGTCCCAGCAGGCACAAATGGAACTCGGGCGTCGCAAGGCTAAGGACGGGCACGAGGCTGGCGAGGTGGGAGATGCCGAAAAACCGATATGAGAGCGCGAAGGCAAGCGCCCAACCCGGTACAAGGGCGCGAATGCCTGCGGGTAGTTCCGGGTCCAAGAGGGCTAAGAGAGCCAGCAATTCGCACGCGATCCCTCACACGGGAAAATCCTGACTGGAACTGTATGGCCTTCCTGGGATGAACGCGTTGATGAACGTCTCATCGCTGCCGAGCAGCATGAGGAGCGCGAGCGAGAGCGCGAGGCACAGGCCGCAAACCGCAAGATGGAACCAAGGTCCTCGATTCTCGCGAACGCGGTCTCTGCACCGGAGGAACGCCCAGACGCCTGCGCCCGCTGCGGCGATGGCGGCAGCAAGCGGAGCGATATCGGCAGGCGTGATGGGCCTGCTGAAAGGCGCGATCGTGGAACTGGCGATCTGGGTCCGCCACCTTGCCGCGTAGCTCAAGTGATAGTACTCGAGCGACGGCAACAGGTGCGCCGCCATGAGCGCCGCGGCCGAGAGCCCGGTCAGGACGAAGTTCACGAAGGCCAAGGCCTTCTCTTCTCTGGAGCCACGCTCGCTTTGTGCTAGCCGAATCACGGCGTAAAGCCCGGCTTGAACGAAGCAGTTCACGGCGATCTCTGGAGCGCCGAAGGACGTGAGGATGGCGACCACGGCGGCGACGTCCAGCAGACTTCGGGGAGAGCGCTCTTCGATGAACTTTTCCGTGGCCCATAAGAGCGCGGGGAAGAACGCGATGGCGTAAGCATGCGGATGACTCGAGAAAGCGTAGATTGCCGGCGCGAGGCACGCAACGCCGCCCGCGAACCACGAGGCCTCGCGCCCCATCCCCAGCCGACGCGCCAACAGAAAGGTGAACAGTCCTCCAAGGAAAACGCTCAGGGCGAAAGCCACGTTGTAAGCCTGAAGGCTGTCGGAAAAGTAGAAGAGCACATGGAAGGGATTGAAGACGGCGCTCTGCTGACTTCCGATGAACGGTGATCCCCCGGCCGCATAGGGAAACCACAACGGCCAGCGGCCCTGGCGGAGTTGCCCCGTCGCGAAACGCATCCAGGGATAGAAGAGCGACTCAGCATCAGCCGCGGACGCCACCGTGCCAATCAGAGGACGAGAAATGATTGCCTCGTACTTGTGGCGCATCTCGGGGTAGGATGCCCAGGGCTGAAACCGGAGTATGGGGGCGACGTTGTAGGCGATTTCTCCGCGCGAGAGAGGTCGCCATAGAACCAAGGCGATGAGCGCGGCCGCAATCAGCATGAAGATTTTCACTTCCGACTTGAGGGTGGCCGGATTCGGCGGCGGCAAGGGCGGGCTGCTCGGGGCCGTCGTCGCGGTGGCCGGCTGCGCCTGGCGCTTCTTCATCGCCAGGCTGCCTAGCCGAAGAGAGTCCCGCCGCCGCCGGTGCCTAGGACGGCCTCGGTGAGGTTGCGGCCGCCGGGCGAGCAGCGCAGGATGCGCGCCGAACCGGCGCGGCCGTGGCGCACGAACGACAGCAGCTTCTCGACTTTCTTGCGCATCCCGCCGGTCACGTCGGGCGCGCCTGAGCCGCCGAGGACGCCCGCGAGCCGCCGCAGGCCGTCGCGGTCGATCCGGGGTATCGTGCGGCCCTCGTGGTCCAGGACGCCGTCGGTGTCCGAGACCATGACCACGCGGTCGAAGGGGAGGCGGCGGCTCAAGGCCTCCAGCAGGGCTTCCGTCGAGGCGATGGTGAAGCCGCGCTCGGAGTCCAAGACGACGTCGCCGTGCAGGACGGGGATCTGCCCCTGCTCCAGGAGCGCTTGGATATTGTGGATGTCGAGGCGGCGGACGGAGCCGCCCTTGGCCTCGGCCACGGCGAAAGGGGAGACCGTGACCGGGAAGAGCCCGCCCTTGTTGCAATGCCGGAGGAAGAGCAGGTTCATCTCGGCCATCGACTCGCGGATCTCGTAGAGGGCTCGCCAGCCGTGCTCCGGGTGCTTCCCCGCGACCGCGCCGTACCTCTTGGCGAGGATGTGGCCGTAGGAGCCGGCGCCATGCCCCAAGACCAGTTGGATGCGCCGGCCGCTTCGGGCCGAGCGGTCCAAGGCCTTGCGGATGGCGTTGGCCGCGGCCGCGATGCGGGCGCCGTTGAGGCTTCCCCGCACCGATTTGTCGGTGATGAAGGAGCCGCCGAGCTTGACGAAGACTCTAGCCGCGCTCAATGGCGACCTCCTTCCCCTTCACCCGCACCATCGCCCCGTCCTTGAGGCGCGAGAGGTCCACGCGGTCCACCGTGGGGATCGAGCCGATGATGGCGCCGACCGCCACGATGGTATCGCACTCCGAGAGGATCATCGCGGCCGGGGCCTTGCCAGTCTTGCGCAGGGCGTAAAGGATGTAAGAGCCGACCGTGCTGCCCTTCGCCCGCGGGAAGACGAGAACGCGGCCCTTGACGCATTTGCCGTCCAGCGGATGCCTGGCTTCGTGATAGACGCCGGTCTTCGGGTCCAGGTGCCCGAACAGGCCCATCGGGACGTCAGACTTGAGGACGCGGCCGGCGCCCGAACCGGAGAAGATGATGCGGGCCTTTTTCATCGCCATTTGCCCCTTACCGCGGCCTCGACGTTCTCCTCCAGGGAGCCGAAGTAAACCTTGGCTTGATGGTGGGAGGGAAGATAGAACGAGGCCTTGGCCGAGTCCGTGGCCACCGTGCGTATCCCCAGCTCGGCCAGCGGCGCCACGACCATGCAGGTGTCCGCGAGGAGGGACGCGCCGCGCCGCTCGAGGGCCGCCGAGACGCCGTTGACTTGGGATTGCTTGCGGATGACCTCCGCGGTGAATATCCAGAATGGGATCTTCGCCTTCCGTTCGCCCAGCAAGCTGAGGATGCGGTTGAGGTCTTCCGCCGAGGCGTGCGGACAGCCGACCACGACAACGTCGATCGGGCCCTTGCCGGAGAACAGCGCCTTCTTGGCCGGCAGGAGGCTGTCGATCGAGCTTCTGGCCTTCGCGGCGGCGGACAACCGGGCGCCGTCGGCGATGGCTTCGGGCGTCACGCCCTCAAGATGGAAAAGGCCCACGGAGCCGGACGCGGCCATCCCCGCGCCGAGCGCCTTGAGCCAGTTGATCCGCTCTGGCCCGTTCGGCGGCACCGCCCCCGTGATGTACGGCACGCCGCCGTGCGCGTCCTCCGAGACGAGCCGCCCGATGAGGTAGCCGAGCGCTCCGGCGTCGGCGCCGGTCGTCACGGCGCACTTCACCTCGACGATGCGGGTCGGCAGGCGGCCCTCGTCGGTGTGCAGGGTGTGCTCCGGCGTCACGCCCGTAAGGGCCGCGGCGAGGGCGGAGGGCCCGCCCTCGCGGTTGGTGCGCGCCCCCAGCACCGAGTTCGCGAAGCACACGGCCGACGATTCCGCCCAGGCCACGTGCCGGCCGAAGAGGGGGGCGAATCCGATCTGATACGGCGTGCAGGTCAGCGTCGGCTTGACCCCGAGCGCTTCCAGCGCCGCCACCACCCGCTCCTGCTTGCGGACGTACGCCGGCGGGTACCCCAGGCTCTTCCAGAGCGTGCGGTCGGCGCCTCCCGGGTTCATCGTCGCCGCGACGACGGCGCGGGAGCGGAGGCCGGCCCACTCCTCCAGGAACGCCAAGCCGTGCTCGCCGATGTTGCCGTAGCTGATGCCGGAGACTTGGACCGAGTCCACCGCGACCATGCGGCGAGCGCCATGGATGCGGCCCAGGGCGGCGAGGATCTCCATGGCCTTCGCCGCGCCCTTGCCGCGCTTGCCCGCCAGGATGTCGCGCTCCCGCTTGGACAGCTTCACGCCGCGATCTTCCTGAAGAGGCGCGGGTCGCCTTTGATGGTCGCGTCGAGGCCGAGCTTCGCGCTGCGGCTCTTCTGCCCGGGCACGTGCTTCGCGGAGGGGTCGAGCGAGCTGGCGGGCTGGTCCCGGAGCAGGAGCAGGTCGGTGTCCGCCTGGAACCGCGTGGCTACCGCCCATTCGACGTCCGCGGGGTCGGAGATGTCGATGTCCTCGTCCACGACGACGCAGTGCTTGAGGGAGCGATGGGCTTGGAAGGCGGCGGCGAGGGCCCTGGACCCGTCGGCCGGGTCCTTCTTGGCGATCTTTATGACCGCGTGCAGCCAGGACGTCCCGCCGGGCGTGATGCGGACGTCGAGGCAGCGGCAGAGCTTGTTCGCCTCCCGGTAGATGTCCAGCTCCTTCGGGATGCCCATGAGCGTCTTGTGGTCCGCCTGGCCGGGCACGATGGCGTAGTGCAGAGCGTCCTTGCGGCAGGCGACGCGGGTGATCTCGAAGGCGGGCTGCTGCCGGACGAAGTCCACCGTGCCGGTGATGTCCACGAACGGACCCTCCGGCCCGATCCGGCCGGT
>JAPLKK010000245.1:9990-15496 GCA_026388115.1 Elusimicrobiota bacterium
AGCGGCCCTCGATGACGACCTCCGTGTCGGCCGGCACCTCGAGGTCCACGGTCTTGCACCGCACGAGCTCCACTCTGCCCAGCTTGGCCGCCAGGTCCATCTCGTTGACGTCCATCGCCGGGGACAGCGCCGCGGCGAACAGCACGTGCGCGGGCGGTCCCACGCAGATGGCGACCTCGGCCTTGCCGCCGCAGTTCTTGTTGGCGGTGTCCATTCCGCGGCTCTCGACCAGGCGCACGGTGCCGCGGTCGGGCCCCGTCATCATCAGCCGGTGGTAGGAGAGATTGATGCCGTTCTTCGGGTCCCGCACGATCCACACGCCGGAGGTGATCTAGGGCCCGCCGTCGCCGGGGTAATACTTGAGGATCGGAAGGCGGCCCCACTCGGAGCGCGGGACCTCGACCTCGCCGTAGATGCCGGGCGAGTGGACCGTGCCCACGCCGCGCCGGCCGCCGCCGCCGTCGAGCAGGGAGCCGAGGTCCTGCAGGAACCGGTGGGGGTCGACGCCCAGCAAGGCCGCCAGGGCGTTCCTGTCCGGCAGGATGTTCGCCACGACCTTGGCGCCGGCCACGTTCTCCAAGAGCACGGGCCGGGGCAGCGCCTTGAGGATCGCCGCGGAGGCTTCCAAGACCGGGCTCATCTTCTTCGAGACGACCTGGAGCGTGCCCGCGTGGCGCAGGCGCTCGACGACGGAGCGCAGATCCATTTCCTTCATTCGTCTCTCCAGCGGCGGTACAGCTTGTTCTCGACGGCGAGCAGGTCCAGTATCTTGCCCACGAAGAAATCGGTCATGTCGTCGACGGTCTTCGGCTGGTGGTAGTAGGCGGCGCAGGGGGGCATGATGATGGCCCCGTCCCGGCGCAAGGAGACCATGTTCTCCAGGGCGGAAAGCGAGAGGGGCGTCTCGCGGGGCACGACGACGAGCCGCTTGCCGGTGCGCAGGGCGCCGTCGGCGCAGCGGATGAGGAGGTTGTTGGCGTAGCCCGAGGCCAGGGCGGCCAGCGACTTGACCGAGCAGGGGACCAGGACCATGGCGTCGATGAGGAACGAGGTGCTGTTGAGCGCCGAGGCGGCGTCGTTCTCGCGGTGGACCGTTATCTCCGGCGGGAAGGCGAAGCCCTTGCCCATCTCCTCGTCGATGACCCGCCGGGCCGCGTCCGTCAGGATGACATGGACCTCGCAGCCGCCTTCGGCGAGCGCCTGAGCGGTGCGTATCCCGATGATGACGCCCGACGCGCCGGAAATGCCGACGACGATGCGCTTACCCATGGTTCGATATCCGCGTCACGAAGGTCGCCACGGCTCCCGCCGCTTGCAGGGCTCGCCGCGCGCGACGCGCGCACGCCGGGTCCGTCGTCAAGGCCGCCATGCAGCCTCCGCGGCCCGCGCCGCTGAGCTTGGCGCCCAGCGTGCCTGCGGACCTCGCGGCCCCGACCAGCGCGTCAAGCTCAGGCGAGGAGACACCGAGGCGCTTGAGGAGCTCCTGGTTGCGGTCCATCAGCTTCCCCAGTTCGCGCCAGTGTCCCTGCTCGAACGCCCTCGCTCCCCGCTTCGACAGACGGCCGATGCTGCGGAAGATGGCGTCGTACTCGGCGCGCCGTCCGGAGCGCGCGCGGGCCACCGCGGCCACCACCGCGGCCGTGCTGTGGCGCTTGCCCGTATGCCCGACGATGAAGAAGCAAGACTTGCGTGGGACGGTGATGACCCGCGGCGCGGCGCCCCTGCGGAACAGGATCGGCCGGTTCATGGAGATGACGGTGTTGTCGATGCCGCTCGGGTTGCCGTGGTGCAGCTTCTCGATCTCGTAGACCAGCTCGGAGACGGTCCGCTCGGTGTACGGCACGCGGAAGTATCGGAAGATCGCCCGGAAGGCCGCGGCGGAGACGGCGGTGCCGCTGCCGAGGCCGCAGCCGGACGGTATTTGCGAGCGCACCGACATCTTCCAGCCTCGCGCGGGGATCTGCGGGAACCGCTCGGCGGCCGCGGCGATGATGCGGACGAAGGAACGGACCTCGGGCGGGACGGGGCGCTTGCGGCCGTCCCAGCGGATGCCGAAGTCTTCGAGCTCTATCGCCACGGGCCGGCCGGGAAGGGCCCCGCTCACCGCGGCCTCGGCCCTCGGCCGGCGCAAGGGGATCGCGAGGGCGCACTCGCCGTAGACGACGGCGTGCTCCCCCAGGAGGATGAGCTTCGACGCTGCGTCGGCCGCCCCGCGGACCACTATTGCCCGTCTTGCGCCGGCGGCTCGACCTGCTTGTGGGCGATCGTCTTCTTGATGATCTCGCGCGCCCGGTCGAAGCGGATGCGGCCCTCGCGGATCATCTGGTCGGCGACGTGGATCGCCATGTCGCCCATCGCTCCGGCGGAGTAGGCCACGTTGCGGGCGTGGAGCGTCATGTGGCCCTCTTGGATGCCCTCGGTCGTCAGGGCGCGCAGGGCGGCCAGGTTCTGCACCAAGCCCACGGTGGCGATGACCTCGGCCAGCTCGCGGCGCGAAGGCATGCCCAGGAGCTTCATCAGCAGCTCGACGCCCGGATGGAGCTTGGAGACCCCGCCCACCACGCCGACCGCGATCGGCAGCTCGATCTCGCCGATGAGCTTGCCGTCCTCGATGCGGTACTTCGTCAGCGAGCGGTAGCGGCCGGTCCTCGCGGCGTAAGCGTGGACCCCGGCCTCCACCGCGCGCCAGTCGTTGCCGGTGGCGATGAGGACCGCGTCGACGCCGTTCATGATGCCCTTGTTGTGGGTCGCGGCGCGGTACGGGTCAGCGTCCGCGAAGTGGTAGGCTTTCACGATCCGCTCGGCCACCGCCATGCCGTTGAAGTTCTTGCTCTTGAGGCATTCCGGGTCGAGCTCGAACCTCGCCCGGACCAGGGACTTGTCGGCCAGATTCGAGATGATCTGGCAGATCACCTCGGCCTTGGCGATCTCGCCGAGGACGGGCCCGAGGGTCTCGACCATGGTGTTGACCGCGTTGGCGCCCATCGCGTCCACCACGTCGACGGCGAGGTGCACGATGAGCATCGGCCCGCTCTCGGTGTCGAGGCGCCCTGGATCTGCCCTTCCATGATGGCGTGCGGGGCCGTGGCGCTCAGGGTGCCGTGCTCCCGGATCATCTTCGCCATGTGGCTGCAGGCGGCCACGATGGAGGTCTCCTCCACGGCCATGGGGATGACGTAGTCCTTGTCGTTGATGCGGAAATTGACCGCGACGCCGAGCGGCAGGCCGAAGACCCCGATCACGTTCTCGATCATCACATCGGCCTTCTCGGCGGTGAGGGTCTCGTTCTTGAGGAGCCACTTCTCCTTGGTGGACAGCGGGAACCACTCGCCGAGCTTGTCGAGACGCTCCCAAACGTCCAGGCTGTAGAAGCCGGGGAACCGGGAAGTGCGCTGCGCTTTCTTCTCGACCGGCTTCTTCTCGGCGGGCTTCTTCTCGGCGGGCTGGTCCGCTACCTTCGGCTTCTGCTGATCGTCCATTCTTGCAGTCTTCCCGTGATCACAGGCCGGACCTTCTTGAGGGCCGCTATGTCTTTGACTCCGACGAGGAGCATGACGACTTTGAGGTCCGTGATCACTTGTTGAAGGAAAAAGAGCGCGCCGCTGTATCCGCCGGACGCGTAGGCGCGTAGCACCGGCAATGCGAAGCCGCAGACGTCGGCGCCGAGCGCGATGCACTTGGCCGCGTCGAGGCCGGTGCGCAGGCCCCCGGAGGCCACGAGCTCCAGACCGAGGTCCGAGGTCTCCACGAGCGAGGCGGCGGTGGGGATGCCCCACTCGTCGAGCCAGGTCCGGCGGGAGGGGTCGGCGCCCTTGCGCAGGTTCTCCACCCGGGTCCACGAGGTGCCGCCCGCGCCCGCGATGTCCAGAGTCTTGACCCCGGCCGCCTTGATCCTCAGCGCCGTCTCGCGCGAGATGCCGCAGCCGGTCTCCTTGACCACGACCCTGCCCGGCATGCGCTTGGTCAGGGCCTTGAGGGTCTTTGCCCCGTCGGGGAAGCGCTTGTCGCCCTCCGCCTGGGCGAGTTCCTGGGCGGGGTTGAGGTGGATGGCCAAGCCGTCCGCATCGATGCCGGTGACCAGCTTCTCGATCCTGGCCGGTCCGGCGGCGGCCGCCTGCTGCAGGCCGATATTACCGAGGCGGGGGAGGTCCGGCGCAAAGCGCCGGACGGCGTAAGAATCGACCGCGGAAGGGTCGTCGAGCATGGGGCGCTGGCTGCCGAGCCCCAAGCCGATGCCGAGCAAGCCAAGGCCAATGATCGAAACGAGCACGACAAATTGATTCAGATACTTGAGGCGGCCAGGCGCCGGCCCATGAAGCGGGTCTCCGTGCTGATCTCGTCCAGGGAGCCCTCGGCGAGGGCGTCGTGCAGCAGGTGGACGTCCTCGAGCCAGGTAGACTTGTCCCGGAATTCCACCGCCATCTCGGTGCAAATCCTGAGATGGTCCGCTTTGCGGCCGACGCTCATGGGGTGCCTATTCTCCCATTTTTGGGCGGCTTCTTCCAGGAACATTTCGGCCGCCTACCGACGGCGGCCCGGCGCTTTGCGCCTTCGGCTGGAACTACTTCGTTTCGGTTTTCGGCTCCTCGTGGGTGTGGCAGCAGTCGCCCTTCTTCACGCTCGTCGCGATGGAGTAGAGGAACAGCAGCGCGGCGGCAGCGGCGAAGCTCTTCGGGCCAGCCGTCTCGATGCAGGCATGGGTCAGCCGTAAAACGAGCGCCACGAGAGAGCATATCACTCCGAGGGCCGAGGACCAGCACGCCAGCTTCGGCCCGAACTTCTCGCAAATTCCGCACATGGTCGCCTCCCGGTACTATTCCGGCCGCTTCTTGGAGTAGGTCCGCATCAGGTCCGCGATCTGGGACGGAGTCAGGCGCCGGATGCCTTCCTCCGAGCCCGCCAGCTCGTGCGCCGCCTTGATGATGGTCGCCGCGTGCTCGAGCTTCTCCATGAAAAGGTAGGCCGTCCAGGGGTCGGCGCCGACGGTCACCGCGCCGTGCTGGCCGAGCAAGACCGCGTCGTGGGAAGCCAAGAGGCGTGGCGTAAGGCGCCGTGGGGATCGAGCCGAGCCGGGCCACCACTTCGGGGAGCACCGGCTCCAGGAGCAGGCGCTCGACTCCCGCGAAGGTGAACGCGCTGGCGAAGGGGGGGTGGGCATGCACGACGGCCCGGACGTCCTTGCGCACGCGGTAGGCGGTCAGGTGAAGCTGCACCTCGCTCGACACCTGGCCCGCACCGCGTATGCGCTTGCCTTCGGGCGAGCAGAGCAGGAGCTTCTCCTCGGTCACGTCGCCTTTCGACACCCCGGTCGGGGTGACGATCAGGTCGCCCGAGGGAAGGCGTCCCGACACGTTCCCGTCGAAGGCCGCGACGAGGCCCTTCTCGTGCAGCGCCCGGCAAGTGCGCGCGATCTGTCGCCTGAGCTCGTACTCCGATATGGCCAGCGTCACGGTGCCGACATTCCAGCTTATCGGCGCGCGAGAACGCCCGAGTAGCGGCCGCCACA
>JAPLKK010000192.1:0-14370 GCA_026388115.1 Elusimicrobiota bacterium
GCGGCGTGCCCGCCGCCAGGCGCGCCGCTACGGGGGAGAAGATATCGCGGCCGTGGAACGTGCTCGAGGCGTCGCCGCCGCGGAAGAAGCGCGCCTCTTTGAGCTCGACGGCCCGGTCCAGACCTTCGCGATCGAGCAGGCGCGTGAAGATCCCGTTGTCCGGGCCGACGAGGAAATGTCCCGCGCGCGTGCGCGCCGCCAGCCCTTTGCGAGGTCCGCCGACGCCGGGGTCGACGACGGCGAGCACGACCGTGCCCGCCGGATAGAACGGCGCCGCCTGGTCGATGAGCTCCGCCGCGGCGGCGACGTCATAGGGCGGCACCTCGTGAGTCAGATCGGCGATGCGCAGGCGCGGCTCGATGGACCACATCACGCCCTTGCATGCCGCCACCGCGCCGTCCTTCGTCCCGAAGTCGCTGACGAAAAGGACGGGAGCGGGCCGGCGCGCGCGCAAGGTCGCGCAAGCGCACAGCGTCGAGAGCGCGGACAAGAAAAGAAACCGGGAGGCGAGGCGGATCACCCTTGACAGCTTAGCGCGATTCCTTTTCGCGCGCAACCACCCCCCCTTGACAAGTCGAGTATGTGGGCTATACTCAGGCTTGCCGTCGCCGCACGCCGTCGACGTTGTCTTGCCGTCGCAGTTCGCAGTGGACGTCGGTTCGAGTACCGGCCGCGTCGCCGAGCGGTACTGGCCACCCGGTCCGGAGCCGTTCCCCTGCCGTCGTCCGTCGTCGTGCGCAGCAGGGCAGGGGTCGTGCCCGCCGAAGTCCGGCGGGGAAGCGCGCTGCCAAGCGGTGCAGCGGCCGCAGACGTCGCCATCACGTCGTCGCAGTTGCCGTGTCGTCGCCGTTGACGCGTCGTTGCTGTCGTCGTCGTTGCCGTCCGTTGCCGTGGCAGTTGCCGTCCCAGTTCCGTTGCCGTGGTCGTCGCTGTCGTCGTTGCAGTACCAATCAGGGGCACGAGAGCTAAAGAGGAAAGCTCTGGTGCCCCTTCGTTTTACCCTACCGCCAGCGCCTTACGGGGCGGGCTTGAGCCGGTCGAGGAGGTCGGCGGCTTTATAGGGGAAGACGCGCTCGGCAATAGAAGAAAGGGCTGAGGGACGCGGGTTGATCTCCAGGATGCTTGTGCCGCGCTCGGCGGCCACGCGGACCAAGGACGCCGCGGGTTCGACCACGCCCGAGGTGCCGATCGAAAGGAGCAGGTCGCAGGACTTGACGGCCTCCCAGGCGGCGCCAAAGACGGTCGGGGAGAGCATCTCCCCGAACCAGACGACCGCGGGGCGCAGAAGCCCTCCGCAGGCGCCGCAGGCCGGCGGCAGGGGCAGCGGTACGCGTTCGTCGTCGGCCTCGCGCCGGCACGCGGTGCAGCGCACGCGCCACAAGCTTCCATGCACCTCGAGGACCCGGCGGCTTCCCGCGCGGCGGTGCAGGCCGTCCACGTTCTGGGTGATGAGGGTGAAGGCTGGATTCGACGCCTCGAGAGCCGCGAGCGCCCGGTGACCGGCGTTGGGGCAGGCCGAAGCTATCAAGCCTCGCCGCCAATCGTACCACTGCCACACCTCGAGCGGGTCGCGCCGGAACGCCTCCGGCGTGGCCAGGTCCTCCGGCCGGCGCTCGCGCCACATCCCGCCGGGGCCGCGAAAGACCGGGACCCCGCTCTCCTCCGAGATCCCCGCCCCGGTCAGCGCGCACGGCCGCCGGGCCCGCGCGATGCGCTTGCCCAGTTCCGCCGCCGCCTCGTCGACGTCCTGCCCGCTCATGTCGCCGCCCTCATCGTATCAGCCCTCGGCCGCGGGTTGCAACGTCAAGAGAGGGTGGGGACAGGCGGCCTAGAGACAAGGGGGTCTTCTGCCGCGCGTCGCGTGGGCCGCTGGGCCTTCGGCGGCGAACGGCATTGGGGAGTACAATCGTGGGACATGGTAAGCGCGATAGGCCTATTGACGCTGTTGTTGGGGTCGCCGCTTTGGTGCGGCGCGCTGGATGCCCAAGGCGGACCTGCCTATCGGCAACTGCAGGGCGCGGCGGCGGCGGGCGGCGGGCAGACGCCCGCGGCGGCCGCGACATCGGCGGGGCGGACGTTCGACGAGCCCGTCGACCACTCGCTCTTCGCGGCGCCCGCGGCGCCGGCAGCGCCCGTCCCGACGCTCCGGCCTTCCGGCGATTTCGTCGTGGGTGGTCCGCAGCGGTTGTCGGAGCCGAACAATCCTCTGCCGAAGAGATCCGACGGCAGGACCGGCGACGGCGGCGGCTCGATGGGCTGGGGCATGCGCGCGCTCGGCGTTCTCCTCGGCGGGCTCCTGTGCGGAGGGCTGGGATTCTTGCTCGGCGGTCCGCTCGGCGCGGCGATCGGATTTGCCGGCGGCGCGATCGGCGGGTGGTTCGCGACGGGCTCGTGAGAACCAAGTGACTTTGCGCTGACGTTGATTTTCGCGGGCGCAAAAATCGCGGCAAAATTCCGAAGTATATACTCCGGCCGCAAAATTTCAAGACCCAATTTAGAGGCCTGAATTTTGGGTCTTGACTTCGGATTCTTCCGGAGTATACTTGTCGAGTCGGTCGGCAGTCCGGGTTCCTTGAGAGAGACCGACGAGAAAGTTTAGGGGCGCTAAGACGGTCGCTATGCCGACGTCGGTCTTCGCGCCCCTCTTTTTTTACCCACCCGAAGCGCCCTCGCCTCGATAAACCTACAATAAATCTCGCTCTCGCCCGTTATGCTACAGCGGGCGGGACATGGGCAACGAGAGCGAAGTGACCGAGAGGACCCCCACGCCGCGCGCCGACGAGCCCGACGCGGCGCTGCTTGAGGGGCTCAGGCGGCGCGACCCCGAGGCCTTCCGCTGGCTCATGGACCGCTGGGGAGGGCCTCTCTACAGCTACCTTGCGCGCCGGACCGGCGACCGCGCCTGCGCCGAGGATTTGGTCAGCGGTCGACGTGCTGGGCCACATCGAGCGCTACCGGCCGCGCGGCCGCTTCGCCGCGTGGCTGTTCACCATCGCGCACCGCTTGTGCCTCGACCACTTGGAGCGGCGCCGGCCCGATGCCGGGGAGGCGCCTGTCGAGCCCGCTTCGGCCGAGCCGGGGCCCGAGCGGGAGGCGTTCAGCGCGGTGGCGCGCGAGAGGCTCGAGCGCGCGCTAGCCGACCTGCCGGAGCGCCAGCGCGAAGTCTTCTTTCTGCGCGAATACGGAGGCCTTTCATTCGCCGAGATCGCCGACGCCCTGGACTGCCCGCTTTCGACGGCGCTGGCGCGGATGCGCTACGCAGTCCTCAAGCTCCGGAAAGATCTGGAGGGATTCGATGCGTGACCATTTAGACGAATGCGTGCTGTATCACGCGGGCGAGCTGAGCGAGGGAGATTGCTTCGCCTTCGAGCGGCACAAGGAGGCTTGCCCCGCCTGCAAGGAACTGCTCGAGGCGCTGGCGATGGGCTCGCGTGCGGCGCGCGTCTGTGCGCTCAAGCTCCCGCCCGCCGCGCGCGCGCGGGCGATCGGCTCCGGGCGGGCCGCGCCGGTCGCCGCCCGCCGGCCGGTCTGGGCGCTCGTGCTGGCACTTGCTCTTCTGGGCTTGTGGATTCGCTCGCCCAGGCCCGCGGCCGTCGCCTCGTGGGCGGCCGTGGACGGCGAGTTCTCCCGCGTCGACCGGGAGATGGAGGCCTTGTCCGCTTCCATCACCCGCTCGGGTACCGATATCGAGATCGACGCCGCTTGCGCCCGTCTGGAAGGGGCGGCTCGGGAACTGAGACGCAGCTTATGAGGGAGGTGTGACATGAAGAGCATGATCTGGCTGATGGCGTGCGTGGCGGGCCTGAGCGCGAGCGCGTTCGGCGCGCCGCCGCCGGGACCCGGCGGCGAGGGGCCGGGCCCAGGACCAGGCCCGGAAGGCCGTTTCGAGGCGAAGGCCCCGACCGAGGCGCAGCAGCGCGAGGTGCTGGACTTCATCCAGCAGCACAACCCGGAGATGGCGGCGCATCTCAATGCCATGCGCGAGCATGAGCCCGCCGACTTCCGGCGCCGTATCCGCGAGATCTATCACATGTACAGCCAGCCCGAGGTGCGCGAGACCTGGGTGCGCCAGCAGGAGGCGGAGCAGAAGGTGCGGAGTTTGGCGGATGGCTACCGGAAGGCGGACGCCAAGCAGAAGGAGGCGGTCCGGCCGGAGCTCGAGGCGGCCTTGTCGGATGAGTTCGACGCCAAGGTGGCCGAGCACGAATTGCGCGTCAAGAAGATGCAGGAGGAGATCGGCCGGCTCAAGGACCAGATCGCCAAGCGCAAGGCGCTTAAGAGCCAGATCGTGAAAAAGCGCTTCGCCGAGGTGGTCGGAGAGGACGTCGAGAGCTGGAACTGGTAGCGGCTAGCGGGGCGGAGCCCCGCTGTGCCGGCCTTCAGCGGGGCTAAGGGAAGGCCGGCCTACTGGGGTGGCGCGCCGGGACGGTGGAACCGGCGCGCCAGCTCGTCGCGCGTCAGCGAGATCATGGACGGCCTGCCGTGAGGGCAGGCCGTGCCGTCTTCGCATTCCTTCAGGTCTTCCAGCAGCCCCAACGCCTCCGCCGCTCCGAGCCGGTCGTGCGCCTTGACCGCCGCCTTGCAGGCGATCGTCGCGAGAGCGCGGCGCTTGACGTCGGCCGCGGCCGAGCCGGGAGACTCCAGATCGTCGATCACCCGATGGATCAGATCCTTCAGGTCCGCCGCTTTCAAGAAGACCGCCGGAGCGGCGGTCACGTGCACGATGGTCTTGCCGAAGGACTGCACCTCGAAGCCCGCGCTCGCGAGGCGGTCGGCCTGGGCCAGCACCTGCTGGACCTGGCTCGCGGGAAGCTCGATCGCCATCGGCAGCATGAGCGTCTGCGACCGGACCCGGCCGCTCTTGAGCTCCGAGACGTAGCGCTCGAAGAGGATGCGCTCCTGGGCGGCATGCTGGTCCACGAGCAGCAGGCCTCCGGCCGCGTCGAAGACGAGATAGGCTTGTTCGATCTGGCCCAGGAACTTGAAGGGCGGCGTGTACCAGCGCGGGCGGCCGGCGACGGGGCCGGCCCACGGCTCGCCGAGGCCGAGCCCCGGCTCGAAGTTCGCGAAGGGCCCGGCGGGCTTGCCGTCGGCGACGGTCTGGGGCCGCGCGGCGGCGCTGTAATCGCCGATCGCGCGGCGCATCTCGTGGGGTGAAAGGGCTGGCGGGCGGGTCACCGTCGGGATGCCCTTGGAGCGCAGCAGCGCCCCCGAAAAGGCGCCGGAGACCGCCTCGAAGACGGGCCGCTCGGCGCGCAAGCGCACCTCGCGCTTGGCGGGGTGGACGTTGACGTCGAAGCGGTCGGCCGGCATCTCGAGCCACACGACGCAGACGGGGTGGCGGTCGCGGGCGCGGAAGGCGTCGTAGCCGCGATAGAGCGCTTGCTGGAGCAAGCGGCTCGCGATGGGGCGGCGGTTCAAGAACCAGAACTGCAGGTTGCGGGTCGGCGCCATCAGCTCCACCGGGGCGATGAACGCGCGCAGGCGAAGCCCCGGGTGGTCCTCGCTCACCCATAATAGCCCCGGCGCCAAGTCGTCGCCCAGCACCTCGCGCACGCGCGCGCGCAGGACCGGCTCGGTCGAGCCCTCGGCGTGCGCCGCCAGCTTGAGGGCCGCGCGCCCGTCGGATTTGAAGGCGAAGGCCACCTCGGGGTGGGCCAGCGCCGCCTCCTCGATCACCCGCGTCAGGTGGCTCCTCTCGGAGGCGTCGGACTTCAGGAACTTGGCCCGCGCGGGCGTGTTGAAGAAGAGGTCGCGCACCTCGATGGTGGTTCCCGGCACCGGCGGAGCCTCGTGCTCGGAGGAGATGCGCCCGCCTTCCAGGTCGACGCGCCAGCCGGAGCGGCGGCCGTGGCGGGTGCTCGTCAGGCTCGCGCGGCTCACGGCCGCGATGGAGAAGAGCGCCTCGCCGCGGAAGCCGAAGGTTGCCAGGCGCTCCAGGTCCTCGAGAGTCGTGATCTTGCTCGTCGTGTGGCGCTCGAAGGCGAGCCGGCAATCCTCGGGCGTCATGCCGACGCCGTCGTCGCAGACGCGCAGGACCTGCTTTCCGGCCTCGAGCGATTCCACCTGCACCCGCTTGGCCCCGGCGTCGAGCGAATTCTCCAATAGCTCCTTGAGCACCGAGGCCGGGCGCTCGATCACCTCGCCTGCCGCGATGCGGCTGGCGACGTCGGGCGGCAGGCGGCGGATCTTCAGATCTTCTTCTTCCATCCCGCGATCCTCTGAAGCGCCTCGACCGGGGTCAGCTCGTTGACATTGAGGAGCTTCAGCTCGTGGAGCACTGGGTTCTCATCAAAGATGGGCAGCTCGGGCTCGGCGGCCGCGGCCTTCGACTCGCTCTCGAGCTGGGAAAGGATCTCGCGGGCGCGGCGCAGGCAGGACTCGGGAAGGCCGGCGAGCTTGGCGACGTGGATGCCGAAGGAGCGGTCCGCCGGGCCGGGGGAGATCTTATGCAGGAAGACGACGTCGGTATGGCCCTGGGCGTTGGTCCACTCGCGGGCTTCGACGTTGGCGTTGTGGACCCCCGGCAGCAGCTCGGCCAGCTTGGTCAGCTCGAACAGGTGCGTCGCGAACAGCACGCGCGGCCCGCGCATTCCCTCGTCGTCACCCTTGTAAGCGCGGTTCAGGTGCTCGAGCACGGCCCAGGCGATGGAGATGCCGTCGAAGGTCGAGGTCCCGCGGCCGATCTCGTCCAGGATCAGCAGCGAGCGGTGCGTCGCCTCCTTCAAGATGCGCGCCGTCTCGTTCATCTCCACCATGAACGTGGATTCGCCGCGGGCGAGCGCGTCCTGGGCGCCGATGCGCGTGAGCACCTTGTCGACGACGCCGACGGTCGCCGACTTGGCGGGCACGAAGCTGCCCATCTGCGCCATGATCGAGATGAGCGCGCTCTGGCGCAGGAACGAGCTTTTCCCGCCCATGTTCGGCCCGGTCAGGATGAGGATCTGCGGGTCGTTGGAATCCATCTCCAGGGAGTTCGGCACGAAGGAGCCCGCCGCCAGCGTCGTTTCGATGACCGGGTGGCGCCCGTCCTCGATCTGGAGCGTGAAGGAGAGGTCCACCTTCGGCTTGACGTAATCGTTGAGCGCCGCCGCCTCGGCCAGGGAGTTCAAGACGTCGAGCTCGGCGATGAGGGCGGCAAAACGGGTGAGCACCGGGCGGCCCTCGATGACACGGGAGCGCACCTGCTCGAACAGGCGCGCCTCGAGCTTCATGACCTGATCCTCGGCGCCAAGGATCTTGCTCTCGAGCTCTTTGAGCTCCGGGGTGATGAACCGCTCGCCGTTGGCCAAGGTCTGCCTGCGCGTGTACCGCGAGGGCGCTTTCGAGATGTTCGCCTTCGTCACCTCGATGTAGTAGCCGAACACCGAGTTGAAGCCGATCTTGAGCGAGGGGATGCCGGTCGCGGCCTTCTCGCGCGCCTCCAGCTCGGCCAGGAACCTCTGGCTGTCGCCCTTGATCGCGCGCAGCTCGTCGAGCTTGGCGTCGAAGCCGTCCTTGATGAAGCCGCCGTCGGAGACGCGCGCGGCCGGCCGCTCCGAGAGCGCGCGAGAGAGAAGGTCGCGAAGCTCCTCGAGCGGCCCCGCCGCGTCCTTGAGCGCCTCAGCCAGGGTCTTCAAGCCGGAGCAGAACTCGGTGTCCTTGAGCCAGGCGGACAAGTTCGGCAGTTGGCTCAACGAATCGCGCAGGCCGCCCATGTCGCGCGGGGAGCCCGTCCGCGTGGCGAGCCGGGAGAGGAGGCGCTCGACGTCCGAGACCTCCCGCAGTATCTCGGCGAGCGTGGAGCGCGCGCCGGCCTTGTCCAGCAGCTCCTCGACGCAGTTCTGCCGGCGCTCGATCTCCAGCACGTCGGTCGAGGGGTGAAGGATCCAGTTGCGCAGCCGGCGGCTGCCCATGGAGGTGCGGCAGCGGTCGAGCACGCCCCACAAAGAGTGCTTTCGCCCGCCGGTGGAGGAAGCCACCAGCTCGAGCGTGCGGATCGCCGTCTCGTCGAGCTGCATGTCGGCCTGGGGCTCGCGATACACGGGCGTCCAGGCGCCGGCGAGCTGCGACTGCGTGTCGGCGATGTAGGCCGCGGCGCGCGCGGCGGCATGGGTGGCCAGGGAGCGGTTGCGCCACGCGGTCTCCTGCGACCAGGGCGGGGCGACGGCCGAGCGCGGCGTCTCATAAAGCGTCAGCGCGGTCTTGCCCGAGAGCGCCGCCTTCAGGTCGATGGTCGCCGCCGCCGGGGTCAACAGCAGCTCCGCCGGGTCGAGCTTGGCCAAGAGGCCCATGAGGCGGCTGGAGCCCTCGTCGTTGAAGACCTGCGTCGCCCAGAACTCGCCCGTCGAGACTTCGACGCAGGCGAGCCCCCAGCCGACGGTGTCGAGCTCGACGGCGACGAGATAGTTGGCCGTCGCCGCGTCGAGGAGCTCGTCCTCGACGACGGTGCCCGGCGTGATGAGTCGCGTCACCTCGCGGCGCACGATGCCCTTGGCCTGCGAGGGCTCCTCCATCTGGTCCGCGATGGCGACCTTATGCCCGGCCCTGAGCAGCTTCGCCATGTACGCCGGATACGCGTGGGCGGGCACGCCGCACATGGGGATGCCTTGGCGCGCCGTGAGCGTGACGCCCAAGACGCCGCTGGCGACCTTGGCGTCGTCGCCGAACATCTCGTAAAAGTCGCCGAGGCGGAAGAACAGCAGGGCGTGAGGGTACTTCGTCTTGAGCGCCTGGTACTGCCTCATGAGGGGGGTGTCGAGGCGAGCCAGGGCTTCCGGCATGAGACCAGGATTTTACCAGATTTCCGTCGAGCCGTTCTTGTTCTCCCTCCCCCCCGTGTGGGGAGGGTGGGGGTGGGGGGTAAGCTTCAAGTCACAGCGTCAGGCGATGCTTCGGGTGATGGGATTGACGGCGAGCGGAGGACGCGGGGCCGCGTTCAACGGTGGCCGGTCCGGCTCGCGAAGCCCCGCCCCGCGGCTGCCTTCTCCGCCGCCTCGCGAACGTGCTTGTTGGGGTCCCTCACCAGCCGCCGGAACTGCGGCAGATCCTTGTCGGATCCGAACGCGGCGAGCAGTTCGCACGCCCAGACGCGAAGGAGCGGCAAGCGGTCGAGCTTCCAGCGGTCGAACAGGGGGCGCCAGATCCCGGGTGAGGCGGCGCGGCGCAGCGTGCGCGCCGCCTCCTTGCGCACGAACTCCACCTTGTCTTTCTTCGAGAGGGCCAGGACGGCCGGGTAGTCGTCGTCCGTCCAGAGCTCGGCCAAGGTGCGCACGGCGTGGAAACGCGTCTGGGCGTCCGGGGAGGCGAGAAGCGACAGGATTTTGGAGCGCGCGGGAAGCAAGCGCAGCGCCGCGACCGCGTCGCACGCCGTCCGCACCACCTGGGCCACGGGATCGGCCAACGCGGCGGCGATCGTTTCCGCGGCCTGCGCCCCGAGCGGGTGGCGGCCCAGTCCCTGGATCGCGAGGTTCCGGTAGCTCCAATCCTCGCGCGCGGCTAGCTCGCCGAGGAGGTCCAAGGCCTCCTTCTCGGGCTTGCTCCCCAGCGCCAGGCAGGCCGCCCAACCTTCGGGACCAGGGGTTTTGATCTTCGAGCGAAGCTCGTCGATGGCGGCGGAGTAGGGCACCGGAACGCCGAACGCGGAGGCAGGCGGCTGTTCAGGCATACCCCAGTTTAACATTAGCGGCAAACACCAGAGCGATCATGATTGTAAGTGGACCGGACAGGATCACACTCTCGGTCTACGCCGCGGCGTTCAGCGCCCCGAGGAGCGCGCGGCTGAATTCCCGGGCGCTCTGGTACCGGTCTCGGAAATCGGGAGCCGTGGCCTTGTCAACCACCTCCGACAACGGCGCCGGCAAGCTCACCCCGCGTTGGCCGACCGGGACCACCCGGTCGTGCAGGATCGCGACGCAGGGGTCGGCGCTGGCGGAGAAGTCGTAGACGAACTTCCCCGTCAGCATGTTGTAGAGGGTCGCGCCCAGCCCGAACACGTCCGAGACCGGCTTGGTCGAGCGGAAGTCCGTCAGCTGCTCCTTGGGCATGAATTGGGGGGTGCCGCTTCCCTCGTCGCCGGAGGCGGTCATTCCGCTCATGCCGGCCAGGGCGAAGTTCTTCGCGAGGCCGAAATCGGCGATCTTGACCGAGCCTTTGCCCGGGCCGGCGATCAGGAGATTGCCCGGCTTCAGATCGCGGTGCACGATGTTGCGAAGGTGCGCGTACTCCAAGCCGGCGAGAGCCTCGAGCGCGATCGAGGGCGCCTTCGGCCTCGCCCTGGTCCAAGACGCGCACGATGTTCGGATGGTTCAGTTCCTTCGCCACGTTCAGCTCGCGCTGGAACATCTGCGTCAGCTCCGGGCTGGGACGACGGAGGGCGGCCTTGACCACCTTCAGCACCACCGGCTCCGCGCCGGGGCCGCCGTCCTCCTTGCGCGCCCGGAAAACCCGCCCCATGCCTCCTTCCTGGAGGGTCTTTTCGATCACGTAGCCGGGGATCGTGGGCGCGGGCTCTTTTGGTGCGACCGGGACGATCCCGTCCATGAACCGGGTGAAGGCTCCGGCATCCTTCTTCTTGGGCGCCGCCGCGCTCGGGCTTTTCGCTTCGGCCCCCGGCTCCGACACGGCGACCGCGAACTCCGTGAGGCCGGCTCGGATCACGTCGCCGTCGCGAAGCCGCACCGGCCGCGCCTGGCGCGCGGCCTCTTGCGCCGCCTGGCCTTTCGCGCGCTGGCCGGCCGCGATCCCGTTGACGAAGGTCCCGTTCTTGCTTCCAAGGTCCCGCAGCTCGCAGTCCGGGGGATTGATCTCCAGCAGGAAATGATGGGACGAGAGGTAGCCGTCGTCGGGGATGGAGCAATGGCAGTCGCCCGCGCGCCCGAAGATGAAGATATCGTGGCGGTCGAACGCGAAGACCTTGCCGCTGTGCGGGCCCTTCGTCGCGGTCAGCCTCACCGCCGCGGACTTCTCCATCGCTTCCAGACGATACAACCGGCGGCGGGCTTCGTCAAGGCGCGGCGCACCGTGCACTTGCAAAGCGCGCGCTACGGCGGCATACTTTGGGCTCAGGATCATGGATTTCGGGCTGGCAATGGTCAGGCGGCTGGAGCGTTAGTGCCTCCTCCTCAAGTCCTTTGCGAAAAGTGTCACGCGGCGCAAAGCGCCGACAAGCCGCAATGCATCAAGTGCGGCGGTCGCATCGTGCGCGCCTGCGGCGATTGCGGGTGCCACAACTCGCTGGCCAAGCGCTTCTGCGACTCCTGCGGCAGCCAGCTCGACGGCGGGGACCACAAGCAGGCCGGACCATCGCCCCAAGCGCCAGCGGCGTCCAAACCCGAGACCCTCAAACCCGAGCGCTTTGAACATGGGCCCTCCAAACCTCAGCCTGCCAAACCCGAGCCCGCCAAACCTGAGCCTGCCAAACCCGAGCCCGCCAAACCCGAGCGTGCCAAGAAGCCGCAAGAGACCCTGACCCTCGGGCCCGGCGCGGGCCCCAGCGGCCCGGCCGAGCCCGGCCCGCTGTCATGGAAGCCCGGCGACGTGATCGACGATCTCTACGAGGTCCGGGACGTCCTGGGCGAAGGCGGATTCGGCTCGGTGCACAAGGTGTATCACCGGGGTTGGAGGATGGAGCTCGCGGTGAAGGCTCCGCGGCCGGACCGGGTGTCGAACCGCAAGGCGCTGGAGCTGTTCGTACAGGAGGCGAACACCTGGGTGGGCCTCGGCCTCCATCCCCATATCGCCACCTGCTACTACGTGCGCCTGATGGGCGTGCCGCGCATCTTCGTCGAATACATGGCCGGCGGGACCTTGGCGGACTGGCTGAAGCAGTACCGCGTCCCGGACGCGAAGTCCGCGTTGGATTTCGCCGTGCAGATCGCGCGGGCCATGGAGTACGCGCACTCCAAGCGCCTGGTGCACCGCGATCTGAAGCCCGGCAACTGCCTCATGACGCCCGGCGGGGGGCTCAAGATCACGGATTTCGGGCTGGCGAAGGTCGGCGACGAGGCCGACCTGGCCGGCGACGTCGGGCCCGAGGCTCCGGTCGGCGCGAAGATCGCGAAGGTGAAGGAAGCGACGCAGACGGGCCGGTTGGGCACCCCGGAGTACATGTCGCCCGAGCAATGGCACAATCCGCGCAGCGCGGGTCCCGCGGCGGACGCGTGGGCGTTCGGGGTCCTGCTCTACGAGCTCTGCTGCGGCAAGAAGCCCTTCGAGATGGATGACGGCGAGCCGGTGGACGCTTTCTTCGCGCGCCTCGTCCAGACCGGCTGGCGCTACGAGAGGCCCCGCGGCCTGCCCATCGGGGTGGGGGAGTTGATCGAGGGGTGCCTGCGCGAGGACGCGGCCCGGCGCCTCGCCGATTTCAAGGCGTTCGGCGGCATCCTCGCGACGGCGTACGAGAGCGTGGCCAAGACGCCCTACACCCGGGAAGCCCCGCGCCCCGCGCTCTTGGCGGACACGCTCAACAATCAGGGCGTGTCCATGTCCGACCTCGGCCGTTCGGACGAGGCGCTGAAGCTCTTTGACCAAGCGCTCAAGCTCGACCCGACCCACGCCGGAGCGATCTACAACCGGGGCGCGCTGCTGCTGAGCGCGGGCAAGGCCGCCGAATCCGAGCTGCTTTCGCGGTTGGGTCAAGCCAAGACCGCCCGGCCCAGGGATTGGGTCGCGCCCTTCCTTCTCGGCTTGGTTCATCTGCGCCGCAAGGACGCTCGTGCGGCGCTCCAGGAGCTCAAGGAGGCAAGGGAGCTTTCCCTTCCTCATGACAACCCTCTGGTGGCCCGGGCGGAACAGCGCGCGCGAAGCGGCGCGCCCGAAGGGCCTCTCGAGCCTTTCGTGGCGCTCCCGACCGGGGCCGAAGGCGCGGTCTTGGAGGAGTCCGCCTTCAAGGCCCTGCTGTCGAGGGCGAAGGCCGAGGCCGATTCGGGCGCGGCTGGCAAGGCCTACCAATCGGTGCTCAAGGCGCGGCGGTTGAAGGGCTACGAGCGCGCGGGCGAGGCGATGGACTTGCTCCGCCGCCTGGGGGCCAAAGGAGAGCGCCGAACCCTTCGCGCGGCGTGGCAATCCAGCCTGCTCCATGAATCCTCCGGCGCGCTCGGGGTCGCGGCTTGCCTCGACGGGAGGCTGCTCGCCACGGGTCACCAGGACAAGCTCGTGAGAGTGTGGGACGCGCGCGGAGGGAGCATCCTGCGGACGCTTCAAGGCCACGCGGGCGCGGTCAGAGGCGTGGCTTTCCCGCCCGACGGCCGCTTCCTGCTTTCGGGCGCGGGGGACGGCTCGCTGAGGGTTTGGGACTTGCGCCGGGGGGAGTGCGCGCGCGTGCTGGTCGGCCACCAAGGCCCGGTGACCTCGATCGCCCTCTCTCCCGACGGCCGGCAGGCGCTCTCGGCCAGCGCGGACATGACCGTGCGATTGTGGGACATCGAGACCGCGAAGGTGGCGAGGACGTTCGTGGGCCATCGCGACATCGTGAATTCCGTGTGCTTCTCCCCGGACGGCAACCTGGTGTTCTCGGCGGCGGACGACGGCATCGTTCGCGTCTGGAAGGCGAGAACGGGCGCGGTGGTCCGGGAATTCGACGGTCACGGAGGGCCCGCGCGCTCGGTCGCCGTCTCTCCCGATGGAGCCCTGGCGCTTTCGGGCGGCGCGCGCGACGAGATCATGGCCTGGGAGCCGGCCTCGGACCGGGCCGACCGGGTGTTCGTGGGCCTGGGCGCCTCGGTGAACTCGGTGTGCTTCACACCGGACGGTCGCTTCGCCTTGTGCGCGGGCGAGGACAAGACGGTGCGGATCTGGGACTTTCCGCGCGCCGAGTCCAGCTGGAGGTTCGAGGGCCACATGGGGCCGATCCACTCCCTGTGCGTCTCGCCCGATGGGAATTTCGCGTTCACCGCCGGGCCCGACGGCGTGCGCACCTGGGAGCTCGATTGGGAATGGACGTTCGCGGATGTCGCCCAGCCGGCTCCGCAGCGGACGCCGGAGACTTCCGCGCGGGCGCTGGAGGTCCGGTCGCGGACGGCGACGGGCCGGACGCCGGCGCCGGGAGGCCGGACGCCGGTGCCGGGAGGCCGGACGCCGGTGCCGGGGGGGCGGACACCGGTGCCAGGGACCCGGACGCCGGCGCCGGTGGTACGGGCGGGGAGGGACCCGGTCAAGGCGCCGCCGCCGGCAGCAGAAAAGGTCCCGGCGCCGGCTCCTGTGCCGCAGGCTCCGCCTCTCTGGAAGCGCGAGCTCCGCGAACAGGCCGGAAAGGCCGCGGGCACGGGCGCGGCGATCTTGGCCGCCTGCGGGCGCATCGTTTTGGCGCAAACCCGGACGGCTGCGGACGTTGGAACGGCGACATTGGCCGGGGGGGCGCGCGCCGCTTTGGGTCTGATCCGAAGGCTCGCG
>JAPLKK010000192.1:14409-17005 GCA_026388115.1 Elusimicrobiota bacterium
CGTGGCTGACGGAGAGAAGGAAGATCTCGGAGGCCGCTGCGAAGGTCGCGGATGCCGCCGCGAGGGTCGAGCAGGAGAAGAAGAGAGTGGAGGACGAGTCACGGGCCGCGGCGGAGGCCAAGGCGGCGGCGGCCAAGGCAGAGGAGGCGATGAAGGCCGCCCAGGCGGCCCTTTCCGCGGAGGCGGCCAAGGCGGCGGCGGCGGCGGCCGCGAAGGAGGCCGCGGCCAAAGCGGTCTTGGACGCGAAGGCCGCGAAGGTGGCCAGGGCCGCGGAGGAAAAGAGAAGGCAGGCGGAAGCCTTGAGGGCCCGGAGCACCCAGGCAGGGATACGGTGGGTCCCCATTCCCGGCGGCTCCTTCCTGATGGGGTCCGCTAAAAAGGGCGAGGGACCCGCGCACCAGGTCGCCGTTGACGGCTTCCAAATGACCAAGACCCTCGTGACGAACAAGCAATACAGGGTCTGCGTCACCGCGAAGGCGTGCGCGTCCCCGCATTGGCTGGATGGATCCTGCCTCGTCAACAACGGCACCGAATTTGTGCCGGGGAACCTGCCCAAGTGGTTCCAGGACGACGATCAGCCCGTGGTATGCGTGGACTGGAACCAGGCCCAGGCCTTCGCGCGGTGGGTGGGAGGGAGGCTCCCGAGCGAGGCGGAGTGGGAGTACGCGGCGCGCAGCGCGGGAAGGAACTACGCGTATCCCTGGGGCGATGAGGCGGCGACCTGCGCCAAGGCAGTGATCTACGAGACCGACGGCGGCGCCGGCTGCGGGAGAAACATGACGTGGCCCGTGTGCTCCAAGCCCGATGGGAACACGGCGCAGGGCCTATGCGACATGGCGGGCAACGTTTTGGAGTGGCTGCAGGACCGCTTCCACGGCTCCTACGCCGGGGCGCCGGAGGATGGGAGCGCGTGGGAAAGCCCTCCGGGCGCCGACCGGGTCTTGCGCGGCGGATCCTGGTACTTTAGCGCGGGCAACGCCCGGGCCACGTACCGCGTCTCCGCCCCCCCAGGCTCCCGCGACGCCAACTTCGGCTTCCGCGTCGCCCGCTGACGGCGTTCGCGCTGCCCCGGCCGTCCTTACTCGACGACAATGTAATGCATTGTGTAAGTGGTGCCGCCCGTTGACGCGACCCCGAAGGTGATCGCGAAATTCCCTGCCGCGATCGAGGTGACGCGCGGCTGAACAGTGAAGTAGCCGGCAGCCCCGCCGGGACCGATGACGACCGCCTTCGGCGCCGCCGCATAACTCTGGTTGAAGGTAAGAGTGACAATACAGGCTGCTGAACTGTTTGGCGTTGCAGCGATCTGCCCGGCCATGTCGGTACCGGTGACGGTGCAGGTTGTTTGGCCGCAGGTGGTGATGGCGCAGGTCGGCGCCGTCGCTTGAGTAGAACGCAGATGCGCCGCGCCACCGCCTGGATTTGTGATTAGCACATATCCGGCACTGCCGGTTCCACCGGAGCCAAGGTTCAGGACGATGTATCCGTTCGCTCCGGTGGTGGTTCCGGCTCCAGCCGTGAGCGTGATTTTCCCCGGCGAGTTGCCGGTGCCGCCGCTATTTCCGGCCGTGAGAGTGATATTCCCCGCTATGTTGCCGGCGCTGCCCGCGCTGTTTCCGGCCGTGACCGCTACGTTGCCGCCGTTTCCGCTCTGCGTCCCGGCACCAGCCTGAAGTGTTAGGGCGCCGCCATCACCGTTTAGCCCCGCCCCCGCTTGCACCGTCAAGCTACCACCGCTCGTAAACGATGGCTCGAAGCCGACGGTCTTCGCGGTGGAGCCGCCTCCCAAGGACAAGTCATTTACCCCGCCTGCCAGGCCGAAGGTGACGTTTCCCGCCGAGACGGTCAGGCCGTTGTTGGCATTGAGGCTCGTGAACTTGCCGCTCGAGCGGGTCGTATTGCCGAGTGGGGTATTGTCGATGGCGCCGCCCGTAATCGCGACGCCTGCCGGGTTGAACCGCTTGTAGGTTGTCCCGTCGCCCAGGTCGTCTTGCGACGCGTTGACCGTCCATGCTCCGCCAGTGATCTTCGGGATGCCCGTAGAGCCGGATGAGTCTATGCCGGTGCCACCGTTGCCGGCGGCCAGTTTGTTGACTGTGATCTTGGTCGCATCCAAACCTGAGGCAAGTTTGATGTTGGTCACGTTGGCGTTGAGTATGGCCGAAGTTGTCACGGCATCCGTCGCCAGCTTCGCGCTCTGGATTGCCCCGGCGCCGATGGTGAGCGCCGGGAAGGTTGTCGTCGCGTCCCCGGTGAACACGCCGGAGTTGACGAGCTTCGCCGCGGTGATCGCGCCGTTGCCGATCGTGAGCGCGGGGAAGGTGGTCGTCGCGTCCCCGGTGAAGACACCGGAGTTGACTAGCTTTGCTGCGGTCACGTTCGCGTTGAGGATCGCCGACGTCGTCACGGCGTCCGCCGCCAGCTTCGAGGTCTGCACCGAACCGTTGCTCAGGCCGCCGGCGCCGATGCCGGTCAGGTTGGAGCCGTCACCCCAGAAGATGTTGGATGCACTCGAGAAGGTATGAGCCGTGCTGAACACGTCGGCGGCCAGCTTGGCGTTGTTGACGTTGGCGTTGAGGATCGCCGACGTCGTCAC
>JAPLKK010000047.1 GCA_026388115.1 Elusimicrobiota bacterium
CGCCCGGCCAAGCGGCGCAGCGCCCTTTGGACCTAGGGGGGGAGCGAAAAAAGGCCTACCTGCTATTAGGAATAAGGAGCTTGCCGAGCGGGCGAAGGTCCGCGAAAACGTGCCTAGGCGCCGCGCCGGGCAGGGCGCGCTCGCGGCGGCGGTTGATCCAGACGCACTCCAAGCCCAGCGTCCTGGCGGGGATGATATCCTGCACGAGGCTCGCCCCGGCGTAGAGGATGCGCCGCTTGGGGGCGCCGCAGACGGCGAGGAGCCGCTGCCAGTGGCGGGCGGCCGGCTTGTAGGAGCGGACGGCGTCGGCGGTCACCACATAATCGAAGGGGACGCCGATGCGTTTGATCGAGGGACGCAGAAGGCGGTCGTCGACGTTCGACAAGAGGGCCGTCCGGTAGCCGCGGGCGCGAAGGCGGCGCAGCGTGGGCGCCGTGTCGGGGAACGGCCGCCAGAGCGGCAGCGAATCGGTGAGGGCGCGCGAGGCGCGCGGCGGCAGGAAGATGCCTTGCTCCTTGAACAGGGCGATGAGCCCGAGCCGCAGGACGTCGCGGTAGCGGCGGTAGCTGCCCTGTTCGAGGCACATCTCATGCTGGAGGTAGCGGCGGACCAGCGCCGGCGCGTCCAGCTTGACCCCGAGCTCGCGGCCGAGCCCCCGCAAGGCGCGCTCCATGCCGCCTTCCCGATCGATGAGAGTCCCGCAGCAGTCGAAGGCGACGACGTCGTAAAGCAGCATGCGGACAAAAGCGGGGCCAAAAAAAGAAAGCCACCTGCAAGATGCCGGAATCGATGTGGGGCGGTGGCTTTCTTTAAAACGGCCCGCGTCTAAGTGGGGCGAGTATACATCTTGCCCGCCGGCCTGGCAACAGCTTCCTTCGCCGCCGTCATGGCCCGAGAGGCGGACGCAAAGTGCTAGAATCAAGCTCGAAGGCGCCATGATCTTCTTCAAGAAGCGCATCCTGGTGGTCGACGACGAGCCGGCGATCTGCGCCAACCTCCAAGCGCTGCTCGAGGCGAGCGGCTACAAGGTCTTCACGGCGGCCAACGGGGTCGAGGCGCTCGACGTCGCGCGCAGGAAGAAGCCCCACCTCATCCTGCTCGACGTCAAGCTCCCGATGATGAGCGGGCTCGACGTGTGCCGCAACCTCAAGCAGGACCGCGCCACGCGCTCCATCCGCATCGTCATGCTGACCGCCCTCGGGATGCTTAGCGACGTGCAGCACGCCGTGCAGTGCGGCGCCGACGATTACCTGCACAAGCCCGCCGACCCCGCGAAGGTGCTCGAGAAGGTGAGGCAATACACATGACCGCTCTCGCCGCCGTCTTGTCGCTCAGTCGCGGCCGCTTCTAGCCGGCGCGGGCGAGCCACAGGGCCAGGAGGCCCAGGCCCGCGGCCACGCGGTAGATCACGAAGGGCCGCGTCCCCCAGCGGTTCAGGCCCGCGATCAGAGCCTTGATCGCGAGCGCTCCCGAAACGGCGGCCACCGCCGCTCCCACCCAGAAGGGCCCTCCGCCGAGCCCCGGCGGGAGCTTCGCGAGGGAATGAAGCGCCGCCGCGGCCGTGATCGGGGCCGCGAGCAGGAAGCAGTAGGCGGCCGCGTCCTGGTAGCCGAGGCCCAGGAAGAGCCCGGCGGTGATCGTGATGCCCGAGCGCGAGACGCCGGGCACGAGCGCCAGAGCCTGGGCCGCCCCGATGATGAGGGCGTCGCGCCAGCCGATGTCTTCGACGCGGCGGGAGCGGGCGCCGAGCCGCGCCGCCAGGCCCAGCAGCAGGCCGAACACGATGAGGCAGGCGGCGGGGACGGGCGGGAAGCGGCCCCATCGCTCCACGCGGTGCTCGAACAGGAGGCCGGCGATCCCGCCGGGCACGGTGCCGAGCGCCAAGCCGAAGAGGAGCCTGCCGCCCGCCGAGCGCGGAGCGCGAGCGGCGTCGGCGAAGGCGGCGAGCCATTCGCGGCGGTAATACCATAGGGCCGCAAAGAGCGTGCCGAGATGAAGGGCGGCATCGAAGGCCAGGCCGGGGTCCTCCCAATGGAAGACCCAGGGGAACAGCGCCAAATGAGCCGAGCTCGAGATCGGCAGGAACTCGGCCACGCCTTGAACGAGGCCGAGGACGCCCGGATGCCAAAGCGTCACGGGTTCTCGCCCGCGCCCGCCTCCTCCTTGTCGGTCTCCTGGATGCGGGCTCCGGCCGCCCGCACGACGACCAGGTCGCGGCGCAAGCGGGCGCCGCCCTTGGCGTTCCACGGTTTGTGGCTGGGGACCATCTGCTGAAGCTGCAGGCGCTCGGCAGGCTCGAGCGTGCGGTACGGAGGGTCGATCTCGTCGAAGTAGCGCGCGTTATCGATGTCGGGAAGTTGGATCGCCAGCGTGTAGCCGCCCTCGACCTCAGGCAGCGCGGCCCGGTATCGGCCTCCCTCGTTGGTCTCGACCTCGAC
>JAPLKK010000161.1:0-1267 GCA_026388115.1 Elusimicrobiota bacterium
AGTTCGTCCACGCCTTGGCCGGCTCGAAGGCGTTCAGCGGCATGATCGTGAGGTACGCCTCGCAGTCCGGCATCCAGGCCTTCGCGCGCGAGGCGCTGGCCAACGTCCCCGCCGACGTCATGGGAGAGGTCACCGAACATCTGAACAAAGACGGCGTCGCCGCGAGTCTGGCCCAGAGGCTGATCGGGGCGCTGGGCCTGCCGCCGATGGTCGGCGGGCGCATGGACCCGAACGCGCTGATGCAGCAGGTGATGAAGAACCCCCAGTCGATCCCCGGCCTGCCGGATCCCGGCCAGAACCGGCGCTAGGCAGCTTTGGCGGCGAGCCTGCGCAGGCGCGCCAGGAAGTAGACCCCGAGCGCCACGTGCGCCACCGCGATCCATTGCGCGGTGCTCAGGAACCAAGCCAGCGAACCCGGGTCGTCGCCGCGCAGCGGCTCGAGGCAGAAGCGGTAGATCGCGTAGCCGATGATGTAGAGGCAGAAGAGCGAGCCGTCCGGCAGGGGCTTCGGTTTGCGCTTGAGGACCTGGTGGAAGACGGCCGCCAAGAAGAGGGTCCCCGCCAGGTCGTAGAGCTGGTTCGGATGGAGCCGCACGCCGAGGTACTTCTGCGGCACCCGCCCCCCGGCGTCGAAGACGACGCCCCAGGGCAGCGTCGTCGGCTTACCGAAACAGCAGCCGTTGAGAAAGCAGCCAAAGCGGCCGACGGCATGGCCGAGCGGCACGGCGACGGCGGCGCGGTCGGCGACCCAGGCGGCGGTCTTTCCGTGCCAGCGGACATAGACGTAGGTCGCGAGCACCGCGCCCCAAAAGCCCTGGTAGAAGGAGAGGCCGCCGTACATCACGGTCCGAAGGCCGAGCCACGGGCCGTGGTAGTAGAAGAGAAGCCCGCCGAGCTTGCCGCCGACGAGAGCCCCGGCGATGATGGCCAGCGCGAGGTCGAACGTCTCGCCTTTCGACAGCCCCATCTCCTCGCGGTAGCGCCACAGGTAGGCGCCGGCGAGGAGATAGCCCAGGGTGGAGAAGACTCCGTAAGCCCGGATGCCGGCGGTGCCGACGTGGAATAGGATCGGGTGCATCCGTGACATTCTAGCGCCTTTGATGCGACTTGACGATAGGTTGGCATAGACCTATAATCGGGGCGTTAGGGAGGTTCTATGCGGGTTTTCCGGTGGGTGGCAGTGACTGTCGTGGCGGTTTCCCTTGGATATTTGATGATTTCGAAGCCCGTCGTCGCCCAGACCACGAGCACGGTGGACACTACCACG